>CAISWS010000333.1 GCA_903889265.1 uncultured Bacteroidota bacterium | reverse complement strand
TTCATAGTGTAGCATCTGAATTCTTCTTTAGGAATATTAAATAGGCGCGAAATAAAATTCAAGTTTAGGTCATCTAAATAACGGAGCTTTTTAACTTCTTCAGCAATTCTATCAGACCCGTAATATTCCCTTATTTCATGCCAGTCAGTAATATCGCCCCGTGTTATTACTTTTTCAATTATTTGACCCGCGTGCTTTTCGGGATTTAATTCTTTTAAATCAACATCCCAAAATAACCATTGGCTCAACCTGCTTTTCAAATCATCCATAATACAAATTTCGGTTATTGTTCGCTAATCAGGTAATGAATTTAAGTGTTACTCCTTGTATTCATTCAGTACAACCTCACAACACCCCCAAAGCTTCTCCCCGGTTAATTGCCAGCTGAATTTTTGCAACTGAGTTTTCCCTTTCAATATTAAATCTTCCTGTAGCTTTTCATCTGTTGTAAGTTTTTTCATTGCACCGGCTACATCAACAATTGAAAGCGGATTAATCAGCAGTGCTGCTTCTCCGGCTACTTCAGGCATGGAGGTGGTGTTGGACGTTATTACGGGAACATCACAACTCATAGCCTCAACAATCGGTATCCCGAAACCTTCAAACAGCGATACGTAAACCATCGCAAAGGCCGAAGCAGTAATGTTGGCAAGGTCTGCAGGCGGCATGTGGCCCATAAATTTTACATCCTCTTTAAATTTCATTTTTGAATAAGCCTCTTCGACATCTTCAAAGTCCCAGGCTTTTCTTCCTGCCAGTATTAGTTTAAAGTTTGAGCTGGTTTCGGTTTTAAACTGCTCAAATGCCAGCAGTAGATTCTTTATGTTTTTCCGGGGGTGGATGGAGCCAACGTACAGAAAGTAATTGCAGCCGCTGGCATATTGGGCTTTAACTTTATTCTTTACTTCATCGCTAACGGGTTTATAAACTTCTTTGGCCCCGTTGTAAACCACATCGATTTTACCGGGTGCAATGCCATATAATTTCGCGATATCGCTTTTTGAGTATTCCGATACTGTGGCAATGCGGTTTGATTTATGTGCAAAACGCGGAGTAAAATATTTATAATAGCGGTGGGTTAATCCATACACATGGTCGTTAAAATGCTCAAAGGCAAGGTCGTGTATCACCATTACCTGTGGCACCTTTGTTTGCAGGCAGCAATAACCATCCGGCGACAGGAAGAGATCGGGTTTGTTTTTGGCCAGCCAGCCCTTAACTGAGATTTCGAACCACCAATACCATAAAAAAGGATGACGGGCCTGGGGAAATAAAACTACCGGCTTAACGTTTTCACCGAAAATAAATTCAGCATCGTAAGGACGGTCGAATAAAAAGTAAAATTCAATATCGGGATGGGTTTGTGTAATATGCTTCAGGGCTTCATAAGTAAACAAACCTATGCCCTCCAGTTTATTTTTTATCAGAAACCGGGTGTTTACCGCTATTCGTTTCTTATAGTTCAAATCAGCAAATGTTAATTCGCAATAATACCTATTTTTAGCCGTCAACTGCCCATGCGCCAGAAATTTGCCATTAATCTTGTTTTCTTACTTACGGTCAACCTGCTAATCAAACCTTTCTGGATATTTGGTATTGACCGGGTTATTCAAAACAAGTTTCCGGTAGGGGTTTACGGAACCTACTTTGCGGTTTTCAACTATTCCTTTCTACTCAGTATTATTCTTGATTTTGGTATTAACAACTTTAACAGCCGGGCTATTTCGCGCAACAATAAGCGGCTGGGGGAGTACCTGCTAAACCTGATGATGATAAAGGGGGTGCTATCCATCATCTATTTTGTGCTTACCTTTTTATCGGCCCTGGCTACCGGGTTTGATGAATTGCAAATGAAAATGTTGTTTTTTCTGGCGGTTAATCAAATCCTGTTGTCGCTGATAATTTATTTAAGAAGCAACATAGCAGCCCTGCAGTATTTCAAAACTGATTCCCTCATTTCTACACTCGACCGGCTTTTGGCTATTATATTCTGCCTGGCACTATTATACTTGCCCGCATTTAAAGATTCGTTCAATATTATGTGGTTTATATATGCCCAAACACTGGCTTTGCTTATTACGGCGCTGGTGGCCTTCCTGGTTATCCTGGGCAAATCAACCATTCAACTGAATATCTGGAAAGGCAAGTTTACCCGGATGATTTTATTAAAGTCGGCCCCGTTTGCGATGCTTGCTTTACTCATGGGGGTGTATTACAGGATTGATGCGGTAATGATTGAGCGGATGCTGCCCAACGGGGATAGTGAGGCGGGTATATATGCAGCATCCTTCAGGTTGCTGGATGCAGTAAATCAGTTTGGCTATTTGTTTGCCACGCTACTGCTGCCCATGTTTGCTGCGATGATAAGGCGTAATGAAAACCTTAGGCAGCTGGTAAAATTCAGCTCGGAACTGCTTTTTGTAATTGCCATTATTACCGCAGCAGATTGTTACTTTTTCAGTAATGAGATGATGACCCTTTTGTACAAAAACTCAAATCCGTATTGGTCGCAGATATTTGGATGGCTGATGTTCACTTTTGTGCCTATGAGCAGTATTTATGTTTTTGGGACCCTGCTTACTGCCAATGGAAATTTAAGGGTGCTCAATTATATTGCCTTAGGGGGCATGTTCCTGAATATAAGCCTGAACCTTTACCTTATTCCGCATTATGGGGCTTTAGGAGCTACCTTTGCAACTCTGGTTACACAGTTTTTAGCGGCGTGGGCGCATGTGATAGTGGCCAATAAAACGTTTGGATTTGTGTATGAGGCTAAGGAGTTTTTAAAGGTGGTTGCTTTTGCCGTTTTAAGTTGCCTGGTTTTGGTGCTGATAAGGATGCTGCCAGTTGACTGGCGGTTTGGCCTGGTGCTATCATCTGTAGCTTGTTTATTGGTGGCGGCGGTTTTACGCCTTGTTCCGGTAACGGAGTTTATGGGTATGATGCGGTTGCGGCCCACTTCGTAAATTATTTTACTTTTGCGCGCTTATTCTGATATAAAACAAAGTTTAAAAGTTAAAACATGGATAAAGAATTTAATCTGGTTGCTGCGGTTAGAATTGTATTGAAATGGAAAAAACCCATTTTGATACTGGTGCTGGTTTCGGGTGTTGTTGCCGGGCTTTTTTCGGTTTTTGTAATGGACGAGTATTTCCTTTCGTGGTCAACTATCTATCCTACTAACCAATATGTAAACGACCGGAATGTGATTTTCAACAGCATGAGCAGCTCAGGCCAGGTGGAATATTTCGGCAGCAAGGGCGACGTAAACCGGGTAATTACAATTGCCAACTCTGAACCTATTATTGATTATATCATAGACTCGTTTAAGCTGGTAGAGCATTATAAAATTGACCGCAAAACGGCTTACTGGAAAACCAAGGTTAGAAAGAAGTTTGATAAGAATTACGAGGCTATAAAAACCGAGCATGACGCGATTCAGATTTCGATGTTTGATACGGACCCCAAGCTGGCATCGGATATGGTTAATGCTGTGGTTGACAAGGTAGACGAAGAGAATAAATCACACGTAAACGAAACCAAAAAAAACCTGTACGACCTGATATCTGCGCAAATAACAGAGCAGCAGAAAAACGTAACTACTTACGGAGATACACTTGCCATTTTATCAGCTCAGTACAAAATAAAGGTTTCCTCAGGTGCACCGGGGACTGTTATAGTAGATGGAAATGATGCCGTGGCGATTCAGAAATACAAGGAATTGCTTGCCAAACAGGAAAACGCCGAAAAGGAATTGAATAACCGTATTAATATTAAGCAGCAGATGGAAGTGGCTTTAAAAAGTAATTCCTCTTCGTTGTTTGTAGTGGAAAAGGCAACCCCAGCCGACCGCCGAGAAAAGCCAGTGAGGTCGCTGGTAGTACTGATTACTATGTTGTTAACCGGGTTTATATCGGTAATAGGTGTATTGCTGATAGAACAAATGAAGGATTTAAAAGCGCAGCTTTAATTTGAACCGTACCATTGACAAGCTTGAACTAAGCGCTTTTGCTTTATTTGGGGCGGCCACGGTAATCTCTATACTGGCAGCCTTTGAAACGGGCTTGCATTACCTTGTCCTGATTCCGTTTGGCATAATGCTGATTTACACGGGCATTATTAACTTTAAGATATTGTATTACCTGCTGCTGGTAACAATACCGTTTTCTATTGAGTATAGCTTTTCTGACTCACTGGGAACCGACCTGCCGGACGAGCCCATGATGGTTGGGTTAATGGCTGTTACAATTGTTTACCTCCTCAGCAATTACAGGGCATTGCCCACTGGCTACTTTGCTAATTTTATTATGGTGGCGCTGCTGTGCCATTTGTTCTGGATATTTCTATCGGCTTTAAATTCCGTCCACTTTATGGTTTCGTTTAAGCAGTTTTTAGCCAAGCTGTGGTATATAACCACGTTTGGTGTGCTTACGGCTGTAATAATCAAAACCAAGGAGGATTTAAAGAAGGCATTTTGGTGTATTTATATTCCGCTTAGCTTGCTGATGGTGCAGGTAATTATCAGGCATGCCATGCAGGGCTTCTCGTTTGAGGACATTAATAAACCTATGTACCCGTTTTTCCGAAATCACGTTAACTACGCGGCTATTGTGTCTATTTTTTTTCCGTTTATTTTATTGGCCCGCACCTGGTATAAAAGCGGCACCTATACGCGGCACCTGCTTAACTTTTCTATCTTGTTTTATATAGCGGCTATTTACCTTTCTTATACGCGTACCTGTTACCTGGCCCTGCTGATGATTTATCCGCTTTACCTGGTTATAAGGTATAAATGGATGAAACAGGCGCTGCTGGTTTTATCGTTGGGGCTTTCGTTGTTTATAGTGCACCTTTTTCAGCACAACAATTTTATGAAGTATGCGCCTACATTTGAAGAAACCATTTACCACGATGATTTCGGGCAGCACCTTTCTTCAACCTTTGAAGGGAAAGATGTTTCGAGCATGGAGCGGGTTTACCGTTGGGTAGCTATTACACGCATGTTCCAGGATCATCCGTGGATGGGTTTTGGCCCGGGTAACTTTTATCCATATTATCAGCGCTATACGATTTCGGATTTTGAAACTTATGTGAGCGACAACCCTGAGCGTTCAACAGCCCATGATTACCTGTTGTTGTTACTGGCTGAACAGGGCACTATTGGCCTGGCAATTTTCCTTTTTTTAACGGCGGTAATTTTTATTTACGGACAGGGGATTTACCACCGGATGGTAAACGAAGATGATAAAAGAATTGTGCTAACGCTTCTGCTGGTAATTGCAACGGTTTATGTAAACCTGTTGCTAAGCGATTTACTTGATTCGGATAAAGTAGGGCCTTTTTACTTTATAAGCATTGCCTTGCTGGTGGCCTGGGATATTAAAAGCCGTAAAGCAACGCCCTTACTTAATGCGCAGGGTCAATAATGTGATATCATCGTCAAAGTCAGTATCCTGTTTATAGGCTATTACAGTATCAAGCAATTGGGTATTAAAATCTTTCAATTCAAGCGTGCTATGTCCCTCCAGATAAGTCACCAGGCCCTCCACCTCAAACAGTTTACCTTCGTTATCAGCAGCTTCTGATAGCCCATCCGTATAAAGCACTATCATTGAATCCGGCTCTATTTTCAACTCGCCGAAATTTACATATGGTAAGGTATCGAACATGCCCAAAATGGTACAACCCAAATCAAGCAGCTGAACTTCTCCGTTGCTGTAAAGTATACATGGATTGTGGCCTGCATTTACATAAGTAAGAATGCGCGTTTTGTAGTTGTAGGTTGCTATAAAAAGAGTAATAAATTTTTCGCCCTTGGTGATTTCAAGCACCTTGGTATTTAAAATATCAATGAACTGGGGCAGCGGATATTTACGGGTAATTAAGGTACGCAGGTTAGCCTGAAAGTTGGCCATTAAAAGGGCAGCAGGAATTCCCTTGCCCGAAATATCGCTGATGCAAAATGCAACCTCGTCTTCAGATATATTTACAAAATCGTAATAATCGCCGCCAATGTTTTTGTGGGGTTTGTAATAAGCTGCTGCTTCAATTTTTTCATTGCTGGGCAGCGAGGAAGGCACCAGCATATTCTGCATGTCGGCAGCTAGTTTTAACTCTTTCTGCATTACCATCTGGTCCAACTGGCTCTTGAAAAGTTTTTTGTTCTCATTCGCCACTACAATTATATTGGTAATGGTTTGTATAAACTTCAGTTTCTCCTCCTTGGTGTCGCTTTGTTCGTTGCCAAACGGCCCTATCAATACATAGCCAATAGGCTCTTTTTTATGGGTAACTGGTATCAGATATTCAAAGCCTGCTAAAGTTTCATCCTTTATACTGGCAACAGGAACAATGAAAGAGAATTTAGAAAAACTTCCATGCACGTTGTAGTTGAGGATATTATCGGGCAGGTCGGAGGGGGTAATACACACCCAGCTGCTATCGTTTTCGTTAATAAAAAGGGCAATTTTGGAAACGCCCAACTGTGCGTGCAGAATGTTTTCGTAAATACGGGCAAGGGCCGTAATAGGCATGTTATTATTAACCGCCCGTGTAATTTCGAGCAGCGAATCTATTTGCTGTTGTTTTACAGCCAGTAAACGCTCGGTTTGACCAAGCCGTTTTTTAAAAAAGTCAAATTCAGAGAATTGTTGGGTAGACACAAATTGAATTTAATAAGGTAACGGCAAAAAACAAAACCTCGCTTACTACAACGGAACAAGGCCCGGAATGTTACAGGCAGAAATAATATTGGTTATTACTCCAACTGACCTTTTACATCCAAAGCATCGCGCAGCCCGTTTCCGACCAGGTTAAATGCCAGTACCAAAAGCATAATGGCCAAACCCGGAAATAGTGCAAGATAGGCTTTGTTTGAATCAATAAAATCTTTATACTCATTAAGCATACTTCCCCAGCTTGGTGCGGGTGCCTGTATGCCCAGGCCAATATAGCTAAGCCCCGATTCAACCAAAATGGCATTTGCAAAATTGGCGCAGGCCACCACAATAATAGGCCCCCATATATTGGGAACTATATGCCTGAAGATTATCCGCAGGTTGCCAAAGCCAAGGCTTTTAGCGGCTGTTACAAATTCCATTTCGCGCAACACAATGAACTGGCCGCGCACTATACGGGCAGTATCTACCCACATGGTCATACCCACGGCAATAAATATCATAACCAGTTTGTTTTCTATCAGGCTGCCTGCGCTGATGTAGAGGCCCATGGCCAGCAGTATGGTAGGTATGCTCCAGAAAACATTAATTACAAACATAATGGCCTCGTCTACCCAGCCCCGGAAGTATCCTGCAATGGCCCCTAAAAAAATGCCAATAAAAAGCGAGATGCCCACCGATATAAGCCCTACTGAGAGAGAGACGCGCACACCAATCAGCAAGCGCGAAAGAATATCGCGGCCAAACTTATCCGTACCCAGCAAGTAAGTTCGTTTTTCTATCAGGTGGTGTTCAATAAACTCTTTTTGTGTGGCCAGAGAGCTTTTAGATGCTTCACCGACCAATAACTGACTGAGCGCTATATGGCCACCTTCGGGCTTAAACGATTTGCCCATGTATTCGGTAAACAACAGCGAGTCACCTTTAAAGGAGTAATCAACTATAGGCAATGGCTCATAATCTTTGGCAAAGCCATTCCACAGGCCATTTAGCAGGGTTGATTTTTGCGCACCTTCCCGGGGGCGTTTTAAAATTTTGATGCTGAAGCCCGGAGGATGCGTTTCAAGCTGAAGAATCTGTTCGTTGGCTGAGGGGGAATTGTCAGGAGCCAGGGCATAGGCAAAAAAAGCCAGTAA
>CAISWS010000332.1 GCA_903889265.1 uncultured Bacteroidota bacterium | reverse complement strand
CAATTTCCATGCGACCATTAGCTCCTGTCGGAAATCCTGCGTTTTTACTGGTGCTCTGCGCTGCCCAGGTTGTGCCACCATCATTTGAATAAATTATTGAAGTTGTACCGAAGTTTGAGCCACAGTCAGCAAAAATATTCTTTCCATCGCTTGACCATTTTACGTCATTTATTTGGTCTTGGTTATAAGATGCGAGTGTTCCGGTAAGGTTAAGTTGCTGAAACTTGCCGCTATCTGGCCCGTTGAAGGTTACATATAAACCCTGGGCAGTTGCAGCTATAACCTCGTTCGGATTAGTGGGGTTAACAGCTAACCTGTTTACAAAAGACCACGGAGCATTAGCGGGAGGATCGTATAAGCCATTAGTATAAATAGTAGGTGTAAGTGAAACCGGAGAATCAGAAACAAGCTTAAAAATACCGTTGCCGAAAGTCCCTGAAACGAACGAACTACCTCCTGGTTGCGACAATCCCTCACCGGTGCCAATATAGATAGTATAATCAGGTGCCGGAGCCTGGGCAATACATGAAATAGCCAGCCATTGGTTCCAGGCGGTTAAGCGGGTCCAGGTAACGGCTCCATCCGTAGATTTCCACATGCCACCACCCACTCCACCTGCGTAAAGCGTGTTGTTGGTTGAGTCCCGTTTGTCTATCAAAATTGCACGTGTACGTCCACCAACGTTGTCTGGCCCCATTTCCTGCCATTGCAATCCCAAACCTGCCGAGCGGGTAACAGAACGGTAATTGTCAGCCTGTTGCAAAGCGTTCATAACATAAGCCGGAGAAAATTGGCCGTTTTCATCTTTTAACCGGTCAAATCTCCATTTTGCCGCTTCTGCTGCCAATTGGGCTTTAGTAAGATGAGCTTCAGATTTACCCTTTTCAGTTTCAAGCGCAAAAGAGCCTAAACCTGAACCCGCTTGTCTTGATAAAATAAGGGTTGAACCACCCACCAGAAAAACAAAAGCTGAAATAAGTAAAAACTGCTGTCTCATTTTATGAATTAAATTGTTGATTATTATTTAATAGCTAACAAATATAGACGTAAAAAACGATAAAATTAAGTGCCCACTGTCATAGTACGGTCATAAATTTACTATACCCTCATTTGTGCATAACTCAAACTAAACACTTTAATTCCGTTTTGCAAAATATGCCATCAATTTCCGGGCCGCTAATCCAACACTTACTCCGGGTTCGGTTAATGGCCCATTATATGCCTCACCCCTGCGTAAATAATATTTATGAAAAGTAGATTGCTTTACTCCCCATTTGTTAAAAAACTGCTGCCTGCCGTCATTCTTAACAACCCTTCCGGTTGATTTTGATATAAAATGGTAAACCCTGCTTTCACCCAGCCCTTTAAACATTCTGCACCCTGCATCCCACATTTTCATAGCAAAGTCATCATCGCTGCTCATACCGGGCGAAAATTCCTCGCTATATCCACCCACCTTATTCCACCATTTTTTATGCACTACCGATGGCGGCCAGGTTGAACCGCTCCAATCAGGCATTTTAAAACCAGCGAAATCAGCCATTAGTTGCTCCTCTTTAAAATCATTAACGGTTGTTCCATAATTACCAACCAGCACACATTTATTATGGGTATCATAAGGCTCTATCATGGTAGATGAAATCATAAAACAATCAGTTTCCAGTCGCTTAATTTCCTGCATTAACCTGGTATCCCATCCTGGTAAAACATACATATCATCATTCATAAAAACGATGTAGTCATATCTGGCTAGTTTGCCTGCCATGTTAACGGCTACGCAAACACCCTCGTTTTGGGCTGTATAAGTATAATCAAGCCCCTGCTGCTTAACCCATTGCAATGTTCCATCGCTTCCATCGTTAACGTGTATTATTATTTGTGTTTCAACCCGGGCATGCTTTTTTACGCTCTCAACACACAATTGCAGAAATGGTTTATTATTCCAGGTAGGTATAAGTATTGAAAACATTTTATGATTTTACTATTATCTTATACACCAACGAATATGCGATACTATATCTTAACATTAACTTTGCTATTTTAGGACCGAAATTAAAAGATTCAGCCGAATGAAATTTATTAAACCCTTTAATTCCGCCTGTTTAATTGTGCTGGTAATTTTATCGATTGGCTCTTGTAAAAAAAACCAAAGCTCAGGTTGGAACACGCAGCTGCTTATTCCTATTGCCACTACCAGTCTTTCGCTTCAAAACCTGGTTACAGGAAATAATTTAACCGCCAGCGCCGACAGTTCATTAACATTGGCATATCAATCAAATCTTTACAGTTTTAACCTGGCCGACCAGATTGTGCAGATTCCGGACACATCCATTGGCCAGAAATTTAATTTGGATAGTCTTTCATTACCAAGTATACCCATCAACTTTACAACATCATTAGGAGATATCGCCCAGGGGCTGCCAAACATTGGCCCCCTTATTATCAGTGAGAACCATCAACCCGTAAATGGTATTGCAGCGTTAAGCATACCCATTGCATTCAGCTACGGGTTTAATGTTTCCTATCTTTTCGATAGTGCTGTTCTGATTTCAGGTGCTGCTTATGTATGGGCAGTAAACCATCTTCCCGTAACCATTGCCCCGGGAACGCTTTGTACCGTAACCGACACCATTGATGGAAACGCCCATATACTTCAACAGGTCGTTTTCGATTCCATTCCTGCACACGATTCAATTTACACCAAAATCCCTCTGAATCCTCAAAAAATATCCAGCCGTTTGGGCATTACAATCGGAAACGTAAATACACTGGCCTGCGATACAACAGTTATTATTGATACTTCCAATACTATTCAACTGCGTGTTTATGTTGCAGGCATGCACGTGTCGGAGGCTTGGGCAAAATTCCCTAATCAGAGCATTGTAAATCAAACCAACGATGTTACTTTTAACTTTAACGACCGTAAATTTTCTTATATAGATGCACGTTCCGGATTTCTGCATATATCCATCTCCAACTCAGTACCTCAGCCTCTCTATCTTCAGTATACCCTGGTAGGCGCGTTCAACAAACTGGGTCAACCTCTTACTGAATATACCACGGTAGGCGGTGCAACTCCACAAGGCCCGGCGGTGGTTGATACCTTGCTTGATATTACCGGCTACTCAATCAATCTTACCGGACGAAACGGCTCAAGCTTTAATACATATACCCAGCGTGTAATTACCAATCTTGATTCCACAGGGCAAACCCAGCATATTACCCTCTCCGATTCCTTAAATGTAAAGTACGAGCTGATAAACATAAAGCCTAATTACATTAAAGGCTATATGGGAAAAGATACAGTAACTACGGTTGATAGCTCGGCCTTTAACTTTCTCAGCATTTTCAAAAGCGGGACGCTTAATTTGCAAAACGTGAATATGAACTTTAGCGTCAGCAATGATATTGGTGAAGGCGGGCAGATTAAAATTAACAGCCTGAGTGCCTACAGCCCGCTCAATGGAACCCAAAACCTGACCAGCACCCTATTAAATCAACCTTTAACCATTAAGCCGGCCACTGATTTTCCGTTAACCCCGGCGGTAACCACTTACGCGCTTAACAGCAGTAATTCAAATATCCAAAACCTCCTTAGCATACTTCCCAACAAGCTGAATTATAACATACAGGTAAAAACCAATGTTAACGGAAATAATAACCAATACCGCCAATTTGCCTATTTGCAAAGCGGCCTTACGGTTAGCCTGAACGCCGAAATACCGCTTTCGCTTATAGCAAATAACCTGGTATTAAAAGATACCATCGCGTTTAACCTGGCTAATACCAACACCAATATTAATGGTATCAGTGATGGTATTATTAATGTTATAGCCGAAAACAAATATCCCATTGAGGCTATTTTGACTATGATTATTTATGATGGCAACTGGAACCCGCTTGATACCCTTGCTTTCAGTAAAACTGTAAGCGCGGGGGTTACGGATGCTACCTGCAGGGTTAGGCAACCAGTGCAATCAGTACTTCAGGAATATGTCGATGATGCGCGGATGAACAAATTAAAACAAGGGCAGCATGCCGTAATAACTGCTGATTTCTCTACGGTATCAGGTAACGCTGCATGCAACGGCCAGCACCTTAAAATTTACAGCGACTATACAATTGGCATTACATTATCGGCTAAATTTAATTATAAGGTAAATACGAAACTCTGATTCAGTGAAATAAGCAAAACTATCAATGAGAAAACTTTTTCTGGCATTTATTACAAGCACCTGCATACTTCCACTTTTCGCACAAGATTCAACCGCTGCTGTTAAAATTAAAAGTGAAACAGATTCCATAAAACCTGTTTGTGTCTTAAAATCACACGCGGCAAAAAGATTTTTGCTGTATAATTATACCCAGTTGGGTAGCAATAATCCGTTTAACCTGGAGTTCAGGGATGATGCTTCAAATAGAATTATCGTCGGAGCCGACTTCTATTCAAACTCGAAAGGTGTCCCCGCAGGGTTTGCCTTTAACCTGCTGTTTAATAAACCCATTTCAAATGCGCTTATTAACCGGGCCGATAAGCAATTAGGCAACTACCTTAAATATGACGAAAGCCTGAATGGAGGCCTAACCTATGAGCATTATTTTAAAAAGACCGGGATAACCCTTGTAGCTGGTTATAATTACCGGCAAATGCTGGATATTACCGGGCCAAAACAGGCATTTGAAACTATTTTTTATGGCAATGCCCGTTTTGAAGGGGATACTGCTAACCTGAGTAATATCAAAGCTAATTATTACAACTACAACCAATATTCACTCGGCATTATTAAAAGAATTGATTACGGAAACTACCAGATGGAGTTTGGCTTCACTGGCTCTTTTCTGCAGGTCATCAATAACCTGAATCTGGAAACGGGGCCTACAAGTATTTACACTGCCCCTTATGGCGAATATGTAGATATAAATTATAATCTTACCTATAACTCTGCAACCGCCGGGGCGGCAAAATTTGGTTCGCTTAACGGAGTAGGCGCATCTGGTGATTTTAATCTCTCGTTCTACAACAAAGACAAATGGAAGATTAGTATAGACGTGAGGGACGTAGGTATTATGACCTTCCGGAAATATGAGGTCAATTATAGCGGGTCTAACAATATAAACTTTCAGGGCTTTGCAATACCTAACCTGCTGCAATTCAGCAGCCAGACTTTTGATACCCTGAACCTGGATAGCGCTTTACTATCCAAGCTGCCTTCCAAAAGCAACAACCAGTATTCGGTTTTTCTGCCCTTTACAGCAGATCTTATTTTCTCAAAACCCTTGTTAAACGACCGTCTGGTGCTAACTGCCGGCGTTATGTATAAACATATTCCCAATTATAATGCCTACGGCTATGTAAAAGCAAATTACTTTATTACCCCCGACATGCTGATTTCTGCCAGCGCTGGTGCAGGGGGATATAGTTTATTTGACCTTGGATTTGAGTTTGCCAAAACCTGGAAATATTTTGATGTGGCAGTAGGTAGTTCAAATCTGATTGGATTAATAGCACCGGCTTACTATTCGGGGGGAGCATTATATCTTAAACTGGGGGCTACTTTTTAATTCATCAGCCCATTGGACTCCGTAAAAAATAACTGGTAACTTCTCACATCTGATTAGTGCTTTAAGCGAAATCATAATTATCACATTGGCTGATTGTCAAATTATAAACTAACGCCTTGCCTGATTTTGAAACAGATATACTGATAATTGGTGCCGGGCCTGCAGGCGCCGGTGCAGCGCTGTTTCTTGCCAAAATGGGGATATCATCTTTTATAGTGGATAGAAGCACCTTTCCGCGCGATAAAGTTTGCGGCGATGCGCTAAGCGGCAAAGTGGTGGAAGTTTTAAATAAACTTGACAAAGGTTGGGCTGCTGAGCTGAACCAAAATGAAAAAATGATGGATTCGTGGGGCGTAACTTTCGTAGCCCCCAACGGAAAATCGCTACGCGTGCCGTTTAGTACAAAAAAAGAAAAGAAAACTGCACCGGGCTTTATATCCAAACGGATAGATTTCGACTACTGGTTAATTGAAAAGGTAAAAAGCCAAAAACAAATAACCCTTTTTGAAGCAACTGAAATAAGAAACTACTCCAGAACAAACCTGGGGATAATCGCCACCGCCAAAGACGGAAAAACCTTTAGCGCCAAAATGGTAATAGCCGCCGATGGTGCTTACTCCTCGTTTACCAAAGATATCGCCGGTTTAAAAACCGAACCGCAACATAACTGCTTTGGCCTTCGCTCCTACTTTAAAAACGTGCGGGGCCTGGATGAAGAAAATTTTATTGAACTACATTTTCTAAAAGAGATGCTACCCGGATATTTCTGGATATTTCCGCTACCGGGCGGTTATGCCAATGTAGGTGTAGGAATGCGTGCCGATAAAATGAACAATAAAAAAATAAACCTGAAAAAAGCCTTTGAATCTGTGCTTCAGAGCAATCCGGCTATCAGGGAACGCTTTGCGGGTGCTGAACAGATGGGCGAAGTAAAACTACATGGCTTGCCACTGGGTTCAAAAAAAAGAAAACTTTCCGGCGATAACTATATGCTGTGCGGTGATGCTGCTTTGCTGATAGACCCTTTTACCGGTGAAGGCATTGGCAATGCCATGATGAGCGGCATGTATGCAGCCTCCCAGGCGGTACTATGCCTGCAGCACAATAACTTTACCGCAGCTTTTATCCACAACTACGACAGGGAGTTGTACAAACGCCTGTGGCCCGAATTACAGCTAAGCTACCGGATGCAGCAGTTGGTTAACTTTCCATCCTTGTTTAATATTGTGGTTAACAAGGCAAATACCAACAAAATGCTGCGCGAAACCATATCCTGCATGTTTGAGGATATTGACATGCGTGCCCGGTTAAAAAGCCCTTCGTTTTATTTCAAACTGCTGTTTCAGTAAAGTTATCTACACAGCAATCGAAAAAAAAACGAATTACATCGCGCACTTTTCACCAAAGAATATATATTTGCGTCCGCTTTAAAAAGCAACACGGTTTGTTTCCGTAGCTCAGCTGGTAGAGCAATACACTTTTAATGTATGGGTCTCGGGTTCGAATCCCGACGGGAACACTTTTTAATCGAGTAGAGAGGTAGCAGTTATTTTGCTACCTCCCTCTCACACCACCGTACGTGCCGTTCGGCATACGGCGGTTCATTAAGTATGACGTTCGTTTGAGTAGTAATGCAGTTTGTAGAGATAGCAGACCAAGGGAGGTAAAGTATTCGTTGGTCAGGCTCGCTTTCAGTATAGGACTTAGTGCCGTTCGTATGTAAGCTTTGCGGGTGTTAGCGTGCTGATAGGCTTTGGCTTTTGATATACCAAGTTTGATTAGTTCCGCTATCCTTGTAGGGGTGCGCTTCCACTCTTTCCATCTGATAATCCGTAGACGGGTTCGTAGCTGTTCTTCAACTACTTCTATCGCCCTTTTGCTTTTGCCTATCCCAAAGTATCCTGCCCAACCCTGCAATAATTGATTGATACTCTTTATGCGTGATTCCATACTTGTACTCCAGCTTCTATCTGTGAGCCGTTTTAGTTTTAACTTTAACTTCTCAACTGATGATGGCGCTATGCGTATTTCCCAATAAGCCTGACTTTTCCAAAAGCTAAAGCCGAGTATCTTCGCTTTAGTCGGTGTTTTAATCTTCGTCTTCTCTTTGTTTACACGCAGTTTCAACTTCTTTTCAAGGTAGGCCCCAATACTTTCTTTCACCCGTTCGGCTGCCCGTTGTGTTTTAGTATAGATATTGATATCATCTGCATAACGGACAAACTTATGCCCCCGCTCTTCTAACTCTTTATCAAGCTCATCGAGCAGGATATTAGCAAGTAAAGGACTTAGCGGCCCTCCTTGCGGTGTGCCTTCTTCATTCTTTACTGCTACTCCGTTTTCCATTACGCCTGACTGTAAATACCTGCGGATAAGTTTTAAGACTTCCTTATCGCTTATCCGGCTGGATATGCGTTGCATCAGGTAATCATGATTTACTGTATCGAAGAACTTTTCTAAGTCAATCTCTACTACATACCCATGTCCCTCATTGATGTATTGCGCCGCTTGGCTGACTGCATCATGCGCGCTTCGCCCCGGTCTGAACCCATAGCTAAACGCGCTGAACGTTGGTTCATAGTCCTTGCTTAGTTCTTGTGCTATTGCCTGTTGTATGAACCTGTCCCTTACGGTAGGTATCCCTAACTTTCTCACTCCGCCTCCGGGCTTCGGTATCTCTACCCGCCTTACTGCATGGGGTTTGTATTTGCCCGTCTTTAACTGTTCTTCTATTTGTTTCCAGTTTTCATTCAGATATGGTTTGAGTGATTCCACTTCCATACCATCTGCACCGGCTGCGCCTTTATTGGCTACAACACGGTGATAAGCTGTCCGTAAATTTTCTGAACTTAAAATGCGGTCTAATAGTACTCCCATTTTTTTTTCCGTTTACGTCTGCCTGTTTAGGTAAATTTTGCAAGCAGTGCGCTTTAGCTCTCTCTTATTTACTTTCAGTTTCCAACCTGTCCTCAAAGAGCAGTTCCGGCTTATGCGGTTTGGCTGCTTTCTTGACGCACTTCCTTCTTCTTCTACTTTGCAAGCTCTTAATGTTCCATCCTTCTTTGTTCGTGAGGCCTCCGTTTTTTTTTTCGGCTCGTTACCCAAATACTATGACTTCTGCTGACTCCTGTATTACCGCCTGTATATCACTACACAGCTTTACTTCTTTGGCATTCTCACATACCTCCGACAGTAGTATTACAGGTCTCCGAGGGTAAGACTAACTGCTTTCAGGTCATACGTTCACTACATTTACATCTTGCATATTCGGATAGTATGGGGCTTATGTTTGCATTGCAACATCACCCTGTGCAAGTCTGCCTTGTATGTAGTTTCTGTTCGTTGAACCAACCTTTTGCCTGCAGCTTCTTTCAGATTCCACTTCACAATGGACACCCTTGCTGTTCAGCTAACGCTCCCTACTATCAAGCGCGCTCGGGACTTTCACCCTATAGCCGTTAATCATGCCTCGCACACAATGAAAAAGGCCCGGTAACCCGGGCCTCTTTTCACTTTCCTTTATCAGGATTTGAAGTTTCCTTCAAACTACCCTTCAATAATTACGTATCCACCTAT
>CAISWS010000331.1 GCA_903889265.1 uncultured Bacteroidota bacterium | reverse complement strand
GCCAGTGCATATACTTTATACTCGTTTTTAGGAACAATATAACCCGATGCATATACTGCTTCGGTTATAGACTTATGTTGTGGCTTAACCGTCCTGGTTTTATTACAGCCCGTAAGCAGCAAAACAGCCGCCAGCAATAAAATTGATTGGGTAAAAAAAGTTCCTGTTTTCATGCGCATGATGCAGTTTTTCCACCGGCTTGCATAATTTTCCGGTATTAACCCCACAAATGAACAAAGTAAGCGCTTGGTAAACAAGCCTCAATTTACAATCAGTATCATTTACCGTTTGAAACGTTACTTGAATAAGCTGAGGCGTAAGAGTTTCAGAGGTCCTTAAAAACCAATGCCATTATTGAACCACTATCTGCTTAACAGCCTTGTTGCCTTTTTCATCGGCCAGCACAAGCTGGTATATACCTGCTGATACATTATTCAGGCCAATTTGTGTAACGCTGCTGTTAACCGGAATAGTTTTAAGCGTACGGCCCGTAATATCGTATAAAGTTGCAATCAATGGCTGAACCCTTGCGTTGCTAACTGCTACGTTAATTACAGATTGTGCCGGATTAGGATAAACAGAAATTGCGCCGTCTAATTCATTTACATTAACCACTGCATTAGCAGAGCCGGTTTCGTGGTAATACAAATGTGTGCTGTCGAAGTTTACCCAGGCACCGGCAGGGTAATCCTGATTAATGATACTTGTATTATTATTATTAGCATCGTATCCGTAAATGAGCTTCTGATTATTGTATGCCCCGTTTGGACCGTAAACCTGGTTTATGTCCGTAGCCAAAAGGCCTGCCCCGGTACCATAAGTATAAGTATCCTCGCTTTCATTACTCCAGGAAGCTCCTGTCCATGTTGCAATAGTATAAGTGACCGGTTTATTATTGCTGTAGGTATATGTATATTTAGTACTATTGGTCCAAACCCCGCCCGATAAGTTCAGGTCAAGCTCAGTAAGCAGATTGTTGTTGCCATCGTAAGCGTAGGTAAACGAATCGGTAGTAACCCAGGCATTACTGCTCCAGGTTTGCAAAATATTACTGATTAACAGATTCCCGCTATAGTGGTTAATAACCTGGGAAGTGTTGACCCATGCACCACTGGTCCACAGCTGCGTCAAATAGGTCAATTCATTATGGCTACCATCATAGGTAGAGATATACAACTCATAGTTTTTCCAGGCAGTTCCGGTCCAATGCTGGTTAGTATCGCTGATTAGATTATTACTGCCATCGTACGTGTAATTATCCTGGGTGGAATTTATCCAGGCCCCGCCGCTGTAAAGCCGGTTTAAAGTATTGGTAAGATTGTTACTCGCATATGTATTAAAACTACCGGAAACCAATTGGTCGTAAGATGTTGTACCCCAGTTCCATACCAGGGTGCTGTCTAAAACGCCTGTCAGTGCTTTTGCATTATTAGTATTGCCGGGAATGCCCTGGCCGTTACCATGTGCAGTTACAACCTGAGTTGAAAAAAATAGTGCGATAAAAAGCAAATACGGAGTAAAGTAGGAGGTTTGCATATTTTTTATTTTATGTCCCAAGATATAAATTGTTTTGAAATCAAAGCATTTGTATTGGAGAGATTTGGGATGAAAATTTATTTTGATTCAGCGCTGATAATATTTGGACACATACAACCTTATTGCGTATTTTTAATTCTATAGTAGAAGATTGTTTTGTTACACCCTCAATAACTAAATGAGCTATTTTTTACCACCCCCTTTGTCCCGGTTTTTGTCATTTAATTTTGGTATCTTTAAAGACCGAAGCAAAGTTCTGATGAACGGGATAAATACTTGCTGGTTCAATTGCCGCACGTTGCTGTTTTGCAGCGCAATAATCCTTGTGCCTTTAACGGCTTTTGAAGCTCAGCCTTCCCAGAAAAAGCTGGATAAAACCAGTGTTGTTGATGGTGACATCTATAAATCTGCAATTTTTCTCGAAAACCGTGATATAGTGCCCCCACATAATGGCGAAAGGGTGCTTTACTACGTTAAAAACAACCATTTAAATGCCTTTTTCACTGAAAAAGGCGTGATATACCAGTTAACCACTGTTGACACAAACAGGCTAAATGAGTTTAAAAAGGAACAAGGCGACGAAAAAGGTGAAAAGGATGAAGATGAAGCCGAGGAGGACAGAAAACCAACACCCATAATTAATAGCGTAATAGAGATGCAATGGATAGGTGCTAATCCCCATCCACAAGTTGAAGCCTCAGCCAAAAGCGAAGGATATTACACTTACCTTAAACACGATGGTAACTCGTACAAAACTTTAGTAACTGAAGGATACAAAAACCTTGTTTATAAAAACCTGTATCCTGGCATAGATGCCGAGTATATTTTCCCCGATAAAGGAGGAGTGGAATACAGCCTGATAGTACATCCGGGTGCTGATCCGGATTTGGTTAAAATGGTTTACAATGGCGATGTGTTAAGTGTTTCTAAAAACATTACCGGCGATATAATTGTACATACCAACGGGGGTGACTTAACTGAACATGCCCCTGCCTGTTTTACACCAAGTGCAAAAGTTCCTTCTCAATTCAGCATCACCGGTAATGTTATCCAATTTAACTTACTCTCAGCTTTCAACCATCAGGAAACATTAACCATCGACCCCTGGATTACGGTTATCTCCACCATGCCGCCAACAAATGTTGGTATGAAGGTTGATTATGATTACCTGGGAAACCTGTTTGTTTATGGGCCGGGGCCAACAGATGTTTACGATGTAAACGACTTTTTTTCGGTGGCAAAATACAGTAGCACCGGTACTTTTCTCTGGGCATTTGCAGGTTCCGTTCCCGGCATATGGAATTCGGCTGAAAGCGCCCTTGGTTACAGTTACAATTACCAGGGAGGATTCAGGGTTGACCGGATAACAGGTAAACAATACGAAAGCCAGGGCTTTAACTATAACGGTACACAAACTATCCGCCTCACATCAGCAGGGCAGTACGATAATTTCATTTCCACCGTAAACGCCAATTTTCGTGAAGCCTGGGGCATTATGTATAACTGCTCCACCGAAACCATTATGGATGTGGGTGGCGGCACTATAGGAAATATTAATATCGGTATTATTAATACAGCTAATGCCTCTGTAACTCCCTCCAACATTACCGGTATTGGCGGAGCTTATCAGGATATTATATGTGCTACTTACGATTCTGCCGGTAACATGTATGTAGTAATGAATGACGGGCTTGGTACTTTGCCCTTTACTAACACCCTTTACCAGGTTAATGCCGGTTACAATGGTAATAACTGGTCGGCAAATTCAAATTTCACTGTATTTAATGAATCAGCCAACGTTCCATATTGGGGAGCCTCATCCGGAAACTGGAGTAATTCTTTGGCAGCAAATGGCAACTATCTTTTTTACTACGATGGATATAATGTAGCAGCATATAGTTTATCTTCAGGTGCCCCGGTTGGCACAGCAACAACCATTGCCGGGTATACCCCGCTTATGCAGGGCGGCATTGCTGTTGACAGGTGTAATAACATTTACCTTGGCGGCGTAGGGGTAATAAAAACCTTTAATTTTAATGGTTCAACGTTTGTGCCGGGAGCCGATATTTCGTTGGGTGGCGCTTATACAAGTAATGCTATTTATGATGTAGCATTAAATACCACCACCAATAAATTATATGTTGCGGGCACGGTGGTAGGCACATTTATTGCCACACCCAGTATTACCTGCACCGCACCTAAAAACTTTGCGGTAAGCTTCACCCATACCTGTGGCTCCGCATTGGTCCATGTTTCCCCTACTGCAGCCCTATCACCACCCGACTTCACTTATATCCTTTTTGATACCAGCTATAATATTGTTAGCCAGCAAACCAGCATCCCTGATACGCTCTATAATTTTACCGGGCTGAATGATGGAAAATATTACATACAAGTGCAATGGAATGCCAATTGCGGAGGAGAAACAGTAAATGATACTATTACCTTACGCTGCGACTCAATTTCACCTGATACTTCCATTTGCAAAGGAGATTCAGTTGTTATTTCGGCGCATTGCAAACCCGGAGGTGGTACTTTTACCTGGACTCCAGGCGGCTCCACCGATTCCATTTTAACGGTCAGTCCAATTGACACCACGGTTTATACGGTAACTTATGTGCCTCCTACAGGCCCCACCTATGTTGATTCGGTCACGGTTTTTATTCTCCCTTTTGCTACTGTAACTGTAACGGATACCTCAATATGTCAGGGTGATACGGCCACCCTGCGGGCCTTGCCATCCATAGGCGGTGGTACGTACCTGTGGCAACCAGGTGGCTACGTTGATTCTTCCATTACTGTTAGCCCTTCCACAACTACCAGCTACCAGGTTACCTATAATTTCAGGTGCAATGTGCCGGTTGGTGCGGGTACCGTAACGGTGCAGCCAAAACTGTTGCTTGCAACTTTTAACGATACAATTTGCCAGGGCTCCATAGCTAACATTTTAGTAACGCCATCGGTGCCGGGCGGAACTTATACCTGGGCCCCCGGCGGAGCCAACACTCAGGCTATCAATGTTGCCCCTTTTGTTGCAGGCCCATATACCTATACCGTAACTTATGCGCAGGGTTTGTGCCAGGTTACAGATTCGTCAACCGTAGTGGTTGATTCATTCCCCATATTATCCATTGCTAACGATACTATTTGCCAGGGCAGTATGGCCACACTTACCAGTATTACTTCGCTTACCGGCGGAACATACACCTGGACACCGGGTAATTATAGCACCGCCACAATTTCAGTCAATCCGCTCAACACACTTTTATACGGATTAAGTTATAACGTAGGTGTATGTACCGCCGTTGATTCAGCTTTGGTAGTTGTTGATTCAATGCCCGTTTTAACTATGACCGGTGATTCCATTTGTATAACTAATTCCGGGCAGGTTTCGGTAAGCCCTTCACTTACCGGTGGTACATATTTATGGTCAACTGGTGACTCTACGGCCTCTATAACTTACAGCCCCCTAATTACTACTACTTACTCGGTGGCTTACACCTCCCTGTTGTGTTCTGTCAGTGGTTCAGCAACTATTGTAGTGCTGCCGCAACCCACGGTTTCAGTAACCGGCGATACCGTTTGTTCAGGCACTCCTGTCCTACTTACCGCAACTGTTTCAAAGGGTGGTGGAACATATACCTGGACTCCGGGCGGATTCCAAACAGATACAGCCACAGTTAGCCCGTTAACAACCACCACTTATACAGTAGTTTATACCATTGCCGGTTGTGGTACTGCTATTGACAGCGCAACGGTTAAAGACTGGCAGTATCCAACATTAATTACAAGCGATACGGCGTTATGTAATGGCGATGTGGGCCAGGTTGCAGCCATCGGCTCTATTCCGGGTGGTAATTATTTATGGACACCAGGTGGAATGGTCAGCTCAGCAATTACCGTATCGCCTGATACTACTAAGGTTTATACCGTTACCTATGAAGTTCACAACTGCGCGGTCACCGATAGTTCAACCGTTATAATCCACTATAACCCAACCTTGGGCATATTAGGGGCCAATGCAACCTGTGGCTTGTCCAACGGTTCCGAAACAGCGCTGCCTGCGGGCGGTAACCCGCCTTACAATTATGTGTGGAGTACAGGTGCAAATTCAGTGAGTATAAACCAGTTATCCGGCAATCTTACTTATCAGGTTTCTATCCAGGATATTTATCAGTGCTCGGCTTCGGCCTCCGCATTTATCCATCAATCCTCCGCTGTTGCGGCCTGGGCTTCAGGTATAAACGAAAAATGCCCCGGCTATCATAATGCTTTTGCTTTTGTAGCTGATACTGGCGGCATTACGCCATATACCTACGCCTGGAGCATCGGGCAATCAACCGATACCATATATAGCCTTTTCCCCGATGTTTATACAGTTACCGTTACAGATACTACCGGTTGTTCAATATCGGCATCAGTGACAGTGCTGGATGCGGTACCTGATAGTTTTGGGTTTGCAACCCAACCCACTTCCTGTTATGGAGATCAATACCAGGATGGTAGTTTAACCGTAAGTCCGTTAAATATGCTAAGGATGCCTTATCAATATACCTTGGGCGGGGGAACAACGCAAAATAATGGCAGCTATAGCAATCTTGCTTATGGCTCTTACAATGTAATCGTAGTGGATGATTCCGGTTGTGTCAATCATATCAAAGATATAGTTATTATGGAGGCTGCCGAAGGAATATTAACGATACTGCCAACAGATACCACTATCACGCTGGGCCAAACCGTTCAACTCACAGAAATGCTTGTTCCATATGGCAATGATTCTATTAACACCTACAGCTGGTCGCCATATACCGGGCTAAGTTGTATTGACTGTGCAGCTCCGGTTGTAAGTACTTATGCTGCTTCTACAACTTATACCTTAACAATTACTTACAATGGCCATTGCATCGTTTCCAATACCGCCATTGTTAATATAACGGGGGAATTACCGGTGTTTATTCCCGATGTATTTACACCTAACGGCGATGGCAATAACGATGTATTCTACGTTTATGGAACCAACATTATGACAGTTGACCTGAAAGTGTTTAACCGCTGGGGCGAACTGGTTTTTGAAGGCCATAATCAGTTCGACGGATGGGATGGCAGATACAAAGGAGAACCGCAGCCTTTAGGCGTTTATATTTATGAGGCAAACATCCGTTCGCTTG
>CAISWS010000330.1 GCA_903889265.1 uncultured Bacteroidota bacterium | reverse complement strand
TGCATGGAAATATTCCGTTAAAGTTGTTAGGCACTACTTTTTACCGGTTTGGCGGTGGTGGTTTCCCATTAGCTAAAGCAATTGATTATCCGGATTACAAAAGCTTTAGTGGCAACTTTTTGAATTTGGGAGGAACTGACCTTCTGGGATTTTACCTGATTCAATATTACAGAAACACTACCGACCAGTATTTTGCCGAAGCGCATGTTGAACACCACTTTGGTGGTTTTCTTTTCAATAAAATTCCCGGTATAAGAAAGCTCAAACTGGATGAAGTTGTGGGCTTCCATTTTTTGTATACACCGGTTAGGGGAGCGTATTACCAGGTAAACGCCGGGCTGGCAAACATTTTAAAAATTTTCAGGGTGGATTTTGTAGCAGGCTTTGATGATAACCTGATACATCAGTTTGGCGGAAGAGTGGCTTGTGTATTGGATTTCAGGAGGTAGTAATAATATCCAACGATTCCTCAATCATTTTATCAATTACCTTTTGAGGGTTTGTGCTAAAGGCCTGGCTGGCACGGTCGGCGAGGATGGCGTTGATGGACAGGCATTGATGGCCGAGCATTTTTCCGAAGCCATAAATACCGGCAGTTTCCATTTCAAGATTGGATATCCTAAAATGCTTGTGGCGAAACTGACTGATTACTTCAGTAAATTTTTTAAACTCATTTTTGGTGCGAAGGCTGCGGCCCTGCGGACCGTAAAATCCACAAGCGGTTATGGTGGTGCCTTTGTGGTATTTCTTTTCGAACTTTTCAACCAGCGCTGCATCTGCGCTGGCTATATAGGGTTTTACCTCTTTAAAATAGGGCTTTATATGGCTGATGAAGGCTTCGAGGTAAACAGTTTCCCAGATGGAATTATCAAGTTCGTAAAAATTCATCAGCCCATCCATGCCAATGGCCACTTCAGATATGAGTATGGAATCCATAGGCACCTCGCCACTTACGGTGCCGGATGTCCCCATACGTATTATTTGTAAGGATATAAGGTCATCCTTAACTGTGCGGGTATTAAAATCAATGTTTACCAGAGCATCCAGTTCGTTCATTACTATATCAATATTATCAGTGCCAATACCGGTAGATATAACTGTTAAGCGCTTATTGTTTAAATAACCGGTATGGGTTAAAAACTCGCGGTGCTTAACCTTGTGCTGAATATTATCGAAGTGACGGCTTACTTCATCCACCCGGGCAGGGTCACCTACGGTAATGATGGTATCGGCTACTTCCCCGGGCTTCAAATGCAAATGGTAAATTGCTCCATCCGGATTAATGATTAGTTCTGATTCGGGGATGCGGCGTTTGGTTGTCATTTGATATTTTTTAGCCACAAAGGCAGATTAGTTTAGCTTGATAAAACTATTAAAATAATTGCGGCAGCTGCAAATGCCAGGCCGGTTAAGTTGATTTTTGAAATGCGCTCTTTAAACAACACAAAGCTTATCAGGGTTGCAACGGCTACAGTACCCAGGTTGCTGACCGGAAATATTACTGAGCTTCCCCAGTTTAATGTGGCCAGCGCTTTTAATAAAAACAGAAATGAAAGGTAATTGGGAATACCCAACGCAATACCGCCAATCAGGCTTTTGACATGCAAGGTTGCCCTTCCGGTGGCCAGCATAAAAAGGAGAATGATAATACCCAATGTTCCGGCTGAGACAAAAATAAACATGGCAAATTCTGCTATGCCTTCATGCATTAAAAAATGTTTGTTGGCAAACTGGGTAACGCTATCGCAGGCACCGTTGCCAAAGAAAACCGCATAGGGCAGAAGTTTGAGCGCTGTGCCTGCCGCAGTATGTGCTGCAGGTTTATCCTTTATGCTGGAAAGCACTACGGCAACAAAAGCCAGAAGTATACCCGCCAGTTTAATAGCATTAAAGGTTTCACCGTATAAACCAAATGCAAGCAATACCGGAAACACCAGTCCGAGTTTAGACGCCACAGAAGCCGTTGAAACACCAAAATTGACTGTGGTTAAACTGGTTAAATTAAACACAGCTATAAACATGGCCCCCAACACCATAGCCAGCGGAAACCAGCCCTGACTTAAAAAAGCGCCGCTGGTTACTGTTTGGTGGTCCGGAAGAAAAATAAAACCGCAGGTTGCTGCTGTGCAATAATTAAAAACGATTGCCTGAAATATGGGCACACCATTTTTTTCAAAAACTTTGAATAAAAGAATGAGTGTAGCAGAACAAATAAAGGAAAGGATTAAAAACAGCATAACGGCGAATTAAGGGAAAGTTTGGGAGAAGTAGGTAGGAGGTTTTATACCTAACCATTTTTTGGTATCTTTAATGTGTAAAACATAAACAATGACCAGGATTATTATTGACAAAAAGAGTTATGTTCTTTTACCTGAAAAGGATTTCATTTTACTTCAGAAAAAAGCAGCCACCAAGGCAAAACCTGAAAAGCTTTATTCGTTATAAGAAGCCCGTGCCCGTTCAAAAAATCTAATTCTGAAATTTAGTTCAAAATAATCTTTAGCCTGTCCCCTCCTATCATTTCCTCTTTCAAGAGTTGCCCGGTAATTTTTGGAGAGGCCTTACCACTACCTAATTTAGCCGGCGCCGTAAATACTCTTGCCTCATCCCATAAATTCGCATCAACAAAATGTTGCAAAGTGGCAGGGCCTCCTTCAACAATGACAGATTGAATATGCTTTGACGACAGGCTTTTTAATATCTGCGGAAATACCGTTTGATTAAAATCCATCTGCTCAAAATGGATATGGCCATCTGTTTGTTCTCTCAATCCGTTGAATACAAACACCGATGCGTTTGGCTTAAATATTTTTTTTGATGCCGGCAAGGATAAGTTTCTGTCGATTACAATTCTGGCAGGGTTCTTACCTTCTACCAAACGAACAGTTAATTCAGGGTCGTCTATTTCAACGGTATGCTTGCCTACCAAAATGGCTTGCTCCTCGCCTCGCCATTGGTGCACCAGTTTTTTTGAATAATCGTTAGTTAGCCAAATCTGTTTAGGTTCGTTTGAGGCCATAAAACCATCCGCAGATTCGGCCCATTTTAAAATTATGTAGGGCCGGTGCTTTATGTGCGCGGTCATAAACCGGCGGTTGAGAAAATCCGCTTCCTTTTTTAATATTCCGGTAACAACTTCAACTCCTGCATCCCGTAATTTTTGAAGGCCTTTACCTGCTACCTGGGGGTTAGGGTCGTTGCTGGCGATAACAACCTTCGGTATTTTTTTACTAACAATTAAATCAGCACAGGGCGGTGTTTTTCCGTGGTGCGAACAGGGTTCAAGACTAACGTATATTGTAGATTCGGGCAGTAAATGCAACAACTCATCAGGAACGGAATTGATGGCGTTTACCTCCGCATGTGCTTTACCAAACTGCTGATGGTAGCCTTCGCCAATGATTTTACCCTCATGGACAATTACACTGCCCACCATGGGGTTAGGCGCCACATGGCCGATTGCTTTTATAGCAAGGTCGAGACAGCGCTGCATGTAAAATTGGTGATTATCCACGTGTAATTATGTTTCAGCAATGGCTTAAAACCGTTTCGCACAGAACCACGGAGTTAAACAGCCGGGGAATACATTTTAATGACCTGCTTCGTAATCCATTTTTCAGAAAATGAATTTTGCATTTCTCTGTATTTTTCTCACTGCCTCCGTGCGAAATGAATTTAGCCTTTTGCTTCGTACGAAAATATTTAAATCTTATTACTGCACAGGCTGGCTGTAAGTTTTATTTTTGATATAATGACAATCAGCGAAATTCAGAAAGACTTTTGGGAGGCTTTAGCACCTTTATACGGTGACAGAGAGGCGAAATCAATAACCAAAATGGTATTGGAAAAGGAACTGGAGTTAAGCTCTACCAAGCTTTCGTTTGAACGTTTCAGGCTTGTTACACAACCACAGCAGCAAAGTTTACAGGCCATTTTAAAGCGCTTGTTGAAAAACGAGCCAGTGCAGTATGTGTTGGGCGAAGCAGATTTCTTCGGTCTGAAGTTTAAGGTAAATGAGCACGTTTTAATACCCCGGCCGGAAACCGAGGAACTGGTTGAGTGGGCCGTTTCTATAGCCAGGGAACACAAGGGCGAAAACCTTCAGATATTGGACATTGGCACGGGTACAGGATGTATACCGATTACGCTGGCAAAATCGTTACCATTTGCGCACATAGAAGCCTGTGATGTTAGCGAAGAAGCCCTTACCATAGCGGAGGAGAATAACAACCAGCTTAAAACTAAAGTTAAGTTCTTTAAACTGGATATTCTGAATGACCCACTACCGGATGCGGGATATAACCTGATAATCAGTAACCCTCCGTACATTGCCCGGGAGGAGAAAAATGAACTTGCTCCGCACGTGCTTAACTTTGAGCCGCACCTGGCGCTATTTGCCCCCGGTTCAGATGCCCTTATTTTTTACAAGGCCATAGCTGAAAAAGCCCTTGCCGCACTTAAACAAAACGGCCTAGTGCTGTTTGAGATAAACGCTGCCATGGGGGCTGAAGTAGTAAACTTGCTTAAAACCTTAAACTATATTGAAGTAGAACTAAGAACCGACCTGAGCGGTAAGGACAGAATGGTAAAAGCAAAAAAATAAACGATTCGGGCTTTAAATAACTAAAACCCGAATCGTTTATCAATCAGTGGTTACATCGTTTTTGCAGCAGCAGTAGAATCGGTAGAAGCCATGGGTGGTGCGGGTGCCGGCAACGCCTCCGTATAGGCTTTGAGTTTATCAAGCCCTTTACGTTGGTCTGTGCCCAGCATTTTATCAACAGATAATCCAAACAACCTTCCGAAAGGGAAAGCCAGGCCTCCGGTATTAGTCCAGGTTACCTTTGTTTTACCGTCCACCGCTTCAAGTTTCATCATATCCTTGGCAGTAGATTTGAAGGGCTTAATAAAATCAAGCTGACTATAAACAAACTGGTTAACGCCTGAAGAAATAACGGTTATACTACCCATCCCGCTTTTTTGGCCGTCCCAGCTCATTTTATGGCCGGGGGTGCCAGGGGTGCCTTCAACAGTTATTTTTGCGGCAGGGTCAGCTTCCATCCAAGGGTCCCAGGTGCCCCATTTGTTGTAATCGTAAATCTGCGCATAAACCACATCGGCGGGTTTATTTATTTCGATGCTGTTTGATACCGTGTAATGATTGGGCAGAAAATACAGAACAATGCCGCCTACTGCAACTATCGCTACCAGGGCAATTAAAAGGTTCTTTAAGATTTTCATACAATTGGTTTTTTTATGATTAATCTCAGAAAGGTATGCCTACTTTTGCTAAAAACCGAATTTTTGTCAATTAGCACTACCATTAGCCCGTTTTGGGTTAACTTCGCATCGAATTACCAATAACATGAAAAAGATTCACATTGTTGTATTGCTTTTGCTGGCCGTTGCGGTAGGGGTAATACTTGCCATGACAGGTGATTATACCACCTATGCCAATTTTGCCCAGGCCCGCGCCAAAACTAACAGATCGGTAAACGTAGTAGGTTACCTGGCTAAAGACAAGCCCCTGAACTACGACCCGCAAAAGGACCCTAATTTCTTCTCCTTTACCATGTTAGATAAGGAAGGTAATGAGCAGAAAGTAGTTTATAAGGGTTCAAAGCCCCAGGATTTTGAAAGAAGTGAGCAACTGGTGGTAAAAGGAAGAGTAGCAGGCGATGTTTTTGCAGCTTCCGAAATTTCGATGAAATGCCCTTCGAAATACGTTAACGACGAAATAACTTTAAAAGAAACTACGGTGAGCATCAAATCTGGCTCATAGCTGATGTCAAACCCCACGTGAAATAAAATAAACGCATGCTTCAATTTTTTAGTGAAAGGTTTGGCGCTAATGGCTTTTTGGGAGAAAAGCTTTGGCTGGGCCATTTGGGCCAGTTTTTTATAGTTCTTAGTTTCTGTGCCGCGCTTCTCTCCTGCATCTCCTATTTTACAGCCGAGTTTTCAAAAGATATTCTGAAAGAAAAGTCGTGGCGAAAACTGGCCCGTGCTGCCTTTATAACCCACGGCGCTTCGGTAATAGGCATTTTTGTTTTACTGTTTATAATGATACTGAACCACATGTTTGAGTATCATTACGCCTGGCGGCACTCTTCTACCGAGCTCCCTCTTAAATACATTATCTCCAGCTTTTGGGAAGGCCAGGAAGGCAGCTTTTTACTTTGGCAATTCTGGCTGGTAGTGCAGGGCTGTGTAGGCATCTGGGTATTGAAAAAATACGAGAACCCGGTTATGGGTATTGTGGCACTTACCCAGGTTTTTCTGGGCTCTATGGTTATCGGTATTTATATCGGGCACTACCATATGGGCAGCAGCCCTTTTATGCTGTTGCGTAATGAAATGGCCAACGCGCCAATTTTTCAGCGGCCCGATTACCTGAGCTATATCAAAGATGGTAACGGACTTAATCCACTATTGCAAAACTACTGGATGACCATACACCCACCGGTATTGTTTTGCGGCTTTGCATCGGTTACAATTCCTTTTGCGTTTGTACTTACCAGCCTGTTAAGAAAAGACTGGAACGATTGGATTAAGCCTGCCTTCCCATGGATTCTTTTTTCAGTTGCCGTTTTAGGTACCGGTATTTTAATGGGTGGCGCATGGGCTTATGAATCGCTCAGCTTTGGTGGCTTTTGGGCATGGGACCCTGTTGAAAATATGAGCTTTGTGCCTTGGTTAATGGTTGTGGCAGGGCTGCATATGTTGCTGGTTTACCGCTATACCAAGCAATCGCTTATAAGCACCTATGTGTTCTTTATCCTTGCGTTTGGTTTGGTTTTATACTCTACTTACCTAACCCGCAGCGGGCGCCTGGGAGATACTTCAGTTCACTCATTTACTGACGAAGGGTTGGAGCCTCAATTGCTGGCCTATCTTACGTTCTTTCTGGTTACCGGATTTACGCTTTTGGGTATAAGAGTGTTTAAAGGCCAGATACCTGCAAACGAAAAAGAAGAAGATTTGGGCAGTCGCGAATTTTGGATGTTTATCGGCTCGCTGGTGCTGTTGCTATCAGTTGTGCAAATGACCTTTACCACTTCCATCCCGGTATGGAATTTAATTTTTCATGACCAGCTACACATCCTAAAAGATAAAATAGCTCCACCCGAAAACGTAGTAGGCCATTATAATGCTATACAGGTTTGGTTAGGTATTCTGGCGGGATTGTTAACCGGGTTGGTTCAGTTTCTGGCCTACAAAACGGGCAAGGCACCCAAAGGTGCGGCATGGGCAGTTTATTCATTTGTTATCTCGGTTGTTGTGGCATCAATCGTTGCATGGGCTATGCATGTTGATTTTACCCAACAGCACATTGTAGACCTCACTTCCATTTCAAAGAGCATCTACTTTAAATTTCCGTTTATCTCTTCGTATTTAATGTTTTTGGTTGCAGGGTTTTATGCCGTGTTTGGCAACCTGGCCTACTTTATTTTTGTGGTAAAAGGAAACTGGCGGTTGTTGGGCGGTACCATCACTCACTTCGGATTCGGTGTTTTTTTGATTGGTGTTTTGTTATCCCAGGATAAAAAAGAAGTTATTTCGATTAACAAACAGGGAGTAAATTTTGGAAAGGATTTTAAGCCCGATGAGAAATTGGAGAATATACTTTTGTTGCGCGATAGCACCCTGGTAATGGGTGATTATGAAGTTACTTATGCCGGCAGCGAAGAGCAGAAGCCCAATCACTTTTACCTGGTTAATTATATCAAGCGCGATTCAACTACCCACCAGATAGTTGAGCAATTTACTTTAAAACCTAATGCGCAAATAAACCCAAGGATGGGCCTTATTGCCAACCCCGATACCAAACATTACTGGACCAAAGATGTGTTTACGCATGTTTCATCAGTGCCCAACAACACTAATTTAAAGGACACGATGTATGGTGGTGAAATGTCGGTTCATGATTCTATAAAAACCAAAACTGCATGGCTGGTTGTTGAAGCATTGGATCCTAAACCAACGTTACCGCTAAACTACGACGCTAATCAAAAGCTGTTGGTGGGCATAAAGTTGGAGGCGCATAGTTTTGATAAGAAAGTATATAGCACGGAACCGGTTTTTGTTATTGATATGGCCAACGGAAATTCAGTAAGCTCAATGCCGGGAGAGATTGCCGATTTGGGCATTACCACAACTGTAGATAAGATTGACCCGGTTTCCAAAAAGGTTACCCTTACCATCCGTGAAGTTGAAAAGCCACTGGACTTTATCATTATGAAAGCTATTGTGTTCCCTTATATCAATCTTGTTTGGCTGGGTGGTATTATTACCTTCTTAGGTGCGCTGTTCAGTATGTACCGCAGAATACTGGATAACAAATAGTTCGTTTAAACCTTATTTTTAGGCCATGAGAATAACCATACTGGGCGCAGGTAATGTAGCTACACAACTTGCACTGGTTTTAAAAAAATCAGGTCATCAGATTGTGCAGATATATAACCGAAGTGATGATGCAGGCGTTGAACTTGCTAAAACTGTGGGGGCTGAATTTTCCTCCAACCTTTCTGACCTGGCTGAAGCAGATGTTTACCTTGTGGCAGTTAAGGATGATGCCATTGGTGAAATAGGGGCCCACTTCAAATTTTTCGATAAAATCATAGCACATACCAGCGGTACAAAATCAAAGGACCTGCTGCAAAATGCATCGCCGAATTTTGGTATTTTCTATCCGTTGCAAACCATGACCAAAACCAGCAAAGTAGATTTTAAAACGGTGCCTGTATTGATTGAAGGAAGCAATAAACAAACCATCGTTAAGCTTGAGGAATTGGCAAAAGCAATCTCAAAAAATGTGCACCGGGTTGATGAACAACAAAGGCAATGGATACATGTGGCGGCAGTTTTTGCCAATAACTTCACCAATCATTTATTTGGCATTTCGGAACAGTTGCTGTTGGCGCAAGGTTTACCTTTTGAGATATTAAAACCGCTTATTTTTAATTTCATCCAAAGCCTGGAATCTCATTCCCCCTCTGAGATTCAAACAGGGCCAGCCAAAAGGGGGGATATGCAGACCATTGAAAAGCACATGCTGCTTTTAGCCGATGATACACGACTTTTAAAAGTGTATCAGGTATTGACAGAAAGTATTATTGAACAGGCTTCCAAACATCTTCCAACAAACGGTGGTTTTTAATTAATCTTCCGCTAAAAATAACATGCAAAAACTAGCTGGCTTTTTAAAACTAATACGCGCAGTCAACCTGTTAATTATTGCGCTTAGCCTTTCGCTTTTCTATTATCTGATTCTTCTTCCCGTTCACCGGAATATCCTTCAAACCACATTAGTGCCTTTTGGCAATAAGGAGTTTGTGCTGTTTGTATTATCGGTAGTTCTACTGGCCGCCGGAGGCAATGTGATAAACGATTATTTCGACTTTGAAGCGGATAAGGAATTTAAACCTGGCCGCCCTTTAGCACAGGGATTAATGTCGCTGGATGCCGCTATGTACCTGCACATGTTTTTGGTGTTTGCAGGCATTGGATTGGGCTTTTATCTTGGCTGGAATAACGGCAACTTTCATCTTGGATACTTATATGTTGTAACGGCCTTACTGCTTTATGTTTATTCAGCTTTTTTGAAAAAAATACCATTGGCAGGTAACATCGTGGTTGCAGGATTGAGCGCATTTGTATTTGTGCTGCTGATTATTTTTGAGGCAGACTATTTAAGGTTAATACACGCCAGCCATTTATTTGAATCTACACCATATGCCTTTGCCGTAATATTGGAACAAATGAAATTTTACGCAGGTTTTGCCTTCGCCACCAGCCTGGCACGTGAACTTGTAAAAGACATTGAAGACCACGAAGGCGATGCAGCCTATAAAGTAGATACCTTTGCGGTGCAATACGGTGACACTGCCGCCAAATGGCTTAGCATTGGTATTATGGCTGCTTTGGTATCGGGCCTGGGTTATTATATGCTTAACTTTTACAGGTCGGGCGCCATAAAAGATATGTTGTATCTGGCGTTTGTGGTCGTATTACCTGTTATTGTTACCATGGTAATGACCGCCATTGCCAGGCAACCAAAAGATTACGCCCGTATTAGCAACATGCTTAAATTAATTATGCTGTTGGGCATTTTATCTATCCCTGCATTTTATTTATTCCAACAAACCAGTGCTTAAATGAACCGCAAAATTATACTTGCTTCCAAATCGCCCCGGCGTTTTGAACTAATGAAAATGGCTGGCTTTGAATTTACTGTTGATTCGAAAAACGTAGAGGAAAATCATCCTGAGGGAATAGCCCCGGAATTAATACCGGCATCGCTGGCCACAAAAAAAGCAAAAGCCTTTTTAGCAGAATTGGACGACAATACCGTTGTTATTGGTGCCGATACCATAGTAATTCTGGATGGGGTGATATATGAAAAGCCCAGCGACCGCGAACATGCGATTGAAATGCTCTCCGCCCTTAGTGGCAAAACACATGAGGTTGTGACGGGTGTGTGCATCCTTTCCAACAAAAAGGAAGTGGTTTTTTCTGAAACCACAAAAGTGCATTTCAATCCTTTTACGCTGGCGGAAATTGAATACTACGTAGACCACTTTAAACCATTCGACAAGGCAGGGTCCTACGCCTGCCAGGAGTGGATAGGCGCTATTGGTATAAAAAAATTTGATGGTGATTACTTCAACGTGGTGGGCTTACCCATTAACAGGGTTTACCATGAAATGAAGAGCTTTTAAACCATTTGCCGGGCGCCCGCGTTGTGTTATTCTCTGCTTATCCGTAACTCTGACATCTGGCCTGCCTATATGGCGGCTATGCCCCGTTTATTTACCTGCAATGGCTGCTTTGCATATTTGTATGCCCAAATGTCAGGAAATATTTCCTTGCCCGTCTAAGAAGCATGGCATTCGGTATTACTCACAAATTATTCTGCAATTTATTAAGCGAAAGATTATCAGCCCATTATGATAGCGCCGTCCAATTTGTTAAGGTTTTAACGTTATTTATTGCGGAAAAAACTTGCTTCGGCAAAAAGTGGCTCTACCTTTGTATATACAATTGAGGAATAATTCAGTGTTACCTGATTGCAGTAAAAATATTTTTTAAAGTTCAAAAAAGGGAGACTTATGACACCTACAACGGAATTCGGAGTTGAGATTATGCAGTATGAGAGAATGTTGCGTCCTTTTGCTTTTAACCTTACCAAAAACCGGGAAGAATGTGAAGACTTGGTTCAGGATACATTTTTCCGGGCTCTTTCAAACAAAGAGAAATTTGAAGAAGGAACAAACATAAAGGCGTGGTTGTTTACCATTATGCGCAATATCTTCATCAACAATTACAGGAAGAATCAAAAACGCAACACGGTTACAGATACTTCTGATAATCAGTACCTGTTAAACAGCACCAAAGAGATTGAGAAGAACGGTTCTGAACGGGCATTCCTGGCACAGGATATTGAGAAGGCAATGGCCGGGGTAAGTAACGATTTTACCGAACCATTTATGATGTATTACACTGGCTTTAAGTATCAGGAAATTGCCGATAAGCTTAACCTCCCTTTGGGAACGGTTAAAAGCCGCATATTTTTTGCCCGGAAGGAACTTCAGGAAAAACTGATTGACCTCGGTATCAACACCAACTCCTTTCAAAACTAGATTCAAGCCCTGCAAAGAAATTTGCGGGGCTTTTTCTTTAGGCACTACCCGTGCTGATAATTATCAAACCGGGCAATTTGAGTGCAACGCATTTAAGCCTTAATTTAGCGCCATGGTAAACCCGTTTAATCAATCGCCTTTGCAGAGGTTGGAAGACGATTTTCTGGCAGAAAAAGGCATTGAACTATATATTAAGCGCGACGACCTTATACATCCTGAAATTCAGGGGAATAAATGGAGGAAGCTGAAGTATAATTTATTTGAAGCCAGGGTAAATAACATCCATACCCTTTTAACCTTTGGCGGGCCGTTTTCCAACCACATTTACGCTACTGCCGCTGCTGCCCGGCTTTTCCATTTTAAAGCTATTGGTATTATCCGGGGCGAGGAACCAGAGATACTTAGCCCAACACTAAAGTTTGCCGAATCAAAAGGCATGGACCTGTATTACATGGACCGCGAAAGCTATCGCCAAAAAGACGACCCAACCAATATTGAAAGCCTGCGCACCCAAATCGGCAACTTTTACCTGGTGCCCGAGGGTGGAACCAACGCGCTTGCTGTTGAGGGGGCATCTGAAATAATTGAAGAGATTGATATCCCTTTCGATTACATCTGCACCGCGTGCGGAACAGGAGGAACCCTGGCAGGTTTAGTTTCAGGTTTAAAAGGGAAGAATCAGGCTATCGGTTTCTCTTCACTAAAAGGAGATGATACCCTTACCCCCAAAGTGAGCGAACTGGTAAACTACGTAACCGGTTTCGACTACCATAACTTCAGCATCAACTTTGACTATCACTTTGGGGGCTATGCTAAAGTTACCCCCGAACTAATTGCCTTTATCAAAGACTTTAAAGTGAAATACAAAATACAACTGGAACCGGTTTATACCGGCAAAATGTTTTACGGCCTGTTCGACATGATAAAAAACGACAAGTTCCCTATAGGCACCAAAATTGTTGCCCTGCATACCGGTGGGCTACAGGGTTTAAGCGGATACATGAAATACTTTACTGAAGCTGAAATTGCCTAACCAGCTACTCCGGCAAAGCTTCTCCGCTCCCACTCTCCGTACCACCGGCTAATGTTTCGCCGTTGTTTTTTTCTATTGGCTTTTTTTTATAGGGGCAATGGCGGCACCCGTTATGGCAGCAATAGCCCCGGTCCAGATGGTATTTTTCGGTAAATACTATCAGGCCGTTTTTCTCAATATAATAATGCTCGTTGGGGGTTGATGCCATAACTGCTGTGGTAACTTAATAGTTACATGGCCCTAATATAATACTGTTTGGATTGACTAAAGGTGCCCGGTCCTTTTAAGGCCGATTTTTGAGGTAGGTGCCACAACCAAAGGTATCTTCTCCACCTGCGTTTCGCTGGTATCCAAACCAAAGGCCTTGTCGTCCGAAAGGGCCCATTTCTTTATAGAAAAATAGTTATTCAATATAAAGCCATCGCGGAACGAAAACTCGTTATCGTACGAAAGAAATTTTTCAAGAACCACAAATTTAAAGTCTTCGGCCAGGTTGTGTTTAACCAGCGATGGATATTTGCTGGTAATATCCAATTCCTTACTTGCCACCATTTCTTCCACAACTTTGCGGAACAACAAACTAATACGCGGCTGCACCCTGAAACCCAGCCTGAATTCAACCCTTATAACCTTGTCGTCTTTTAACTCCTCTACACTATACTCCATGGTATAAGGCTCATCAGTCCAGTCAATATGCACAAACCAGTAACAGTCTGCACGCTTAGGCCTGTGGCTGAAAATTGAATACACAATTTTCTCCTCCACATCATATGAGTGATTCGCCTTGGTTAAGTAGATAAGGTGCGTGGCATATTTCGATACACTTTCATCCTGGCTCAATCCATCCAACACCGTTATGTAATCTTTCAGGTTTACAAACTTCAAAAACTTGTTATTTATCTTCCGGGCATTGTACCATATATACATGGTAAAAATCAATCCAAACTCAAACACCAGGAACATCAACCGCTTAAATATCTTCACCGCATTGGCAATAAAAAACGACGTTTCAACAGTAAGGAATATGCTTACAATAATAACCACCAGCCACAACGGCAAATGCTGCCGGTAGCGCAGGTAAACAAACATCAGTATAGTGGTCATTAACATAGCAATGGTAATAGAGAAGCCATAAGCCGCTGTCATACTTTCCGAAGTGCGGAAATAAAGCACTACCAATACACAGCCCAAACACAAAATCCAGTTAATGCTGGGTATGTAAATTTGCCCCCTTACAGTGGTAGGGTATTTTACGGTAACCCGTGGCCAAAAATTAAGGCTTATCGCTTCACTTATCAAAGTAAACGACCCGCTTATCAAGGCCTGGCTGGCAATAATGGATGCAGCAG
>CAISWS010000329.1 GCA_903889265.1 uncultured Bacteroidota bacterium | reverse complement strand
GGTTACCGTTTTTACCGGTGAACGAAGTGTAACCTAAATCTATCGTCCTGAAGCTGTCTTCATCAATCAGCTTTTTTAACGCGGCTATATCAAAAGCTACACACATGGTGCGGGCAAAATCATTGCCGGTACCATGGGGTAAAACGCCTATTTTTATGGATGCCGTGCCATTAGGATTGCTATGTGCAAACTGCATAACGCCATTTACAACCTCGTTGAGGCTACCGTCTCCGCCAACGCAAATAATATGTGTAGCACCGCCCTCAGCGGCGTTGCGCGCCAGCTCAACAGAGTGATCCGGGTGTTCGGTTGAGATAAAAGTTAAAGAAGCGGAGCTACCAAAAACGCCTTTTACAGACGCAATCAGTTTATCGCGGTGTTTAATTTTACCATGAAGAATAAAAGTTATTTGCTTCATACGAAATTATGCGCTTCAGTTTTTAGAAGCGCCCATTGAATTTCAAAATATATTTGAAACCATAATTACCGTAGTCTGCTAGGGCTTACACCTTAAAAAAGCTGCTGGCCACAGGAATTACAATATCATGGGGGGCCAGTTTAGAGGCTATGGCCCCTACCTTATTTGTTATACCGGGAATAACAACACTCTTATTTTTCATTACGGCCTGTAACCCGACTTTGGCTACTTTTTCAGCGCTCATCATAAACTGGGCATTCTTTTTAACCACCTCAGTCATCTGTGCGGGGCCAAAAAACTCAGTTTCAGTTCCGCCGGGGCACAAGGCGGTTACATACACATTCTTCTTCTTCAGTTCTTCGCGCAGCGCCCGCGAAAAGAAAAGCATAAAAGCTTTAGAAGCGGCGTAAATGGCCATAGCCGGCACAGGTTGGTAAGCGCCGGTGCTAACCGTATTCAGTATATACCTTCTTTGCGAAGGGTCAGAATTCTTTAAAAATGTATAGGCAAGTTTTACGCAGGCATCCATATTCAGGTGCATTACCTCCAGGTGCTTTTTCAACTCGCATTCATCGAAGTTGCCATAGTAGCCCATGCCCGCGTTATTGGCAAGCATATTGATGTGCAGGGAATTTTCCTTAGCGTATTGAAATATTTTATCAGCCGCATCCTCTTCAAAAAGGTCAGCCACAAATGTTTTTACGGAAATATTACTTGTTGAAAGTTCGGCCGCCAGTTTATCTAAAAGTTCTTTTGACCTTGCCACTAACAATAAATTCATTCCACGGCTTGCAGCCTCAATGGCAATTGCTTTTCCTATACCTTTCGAAGCGCCTGTAATAAGGGTGTAATTCATGATTATTGTTTAACGCCGTAGAAACTAAAAGGCAATGAAGAACTATCGGTAGCGGTACAAATTATTTTTAAAGTGTCGCTGTTTAATGAAACGGTTCCGGTAAACTGGTACACTCCGTGAAAACCCAACACAGAATCGCTTTCGCTGATTGTGCCGGCCATTGCATTTTGTAAAGTTACATGTTGTAAAGTGGCATAGGTAACAGCATTTGACCCGGTTGAAGCTATGTTATATAACACCCGCAGGGTAAAACTGTTATTTTCCTGTATTACAACCTGGTTAAACGTATTGGAAATACCCCCACCCGATGTTGAAGTATAGGTGCCCACCCATGCAGCAGCATTATCGGTGCTTTTTTTACAACCCGAAAAAGCCATGATAACAAGGGCCAATGCAAGCATGTTTTTCCTGTTCATAGAATTGGATTTATGATTGTAAAGATAACAGGTTGTGTTCAGGTGCGCAGGTGTTAAAGTAAGCTGTTCTTTATTCGTTTGAATTATAACCAGAATAAAATAATTATTTACAAACCGGATATTTACATGAACACCTGAACACGTAAACACTTTAACACTCTTTAAGCCACTACCGCCGCAGCCTTCAACACCTTAGCCATGGTTTCTCCAATAGCAGCTGGTGAATCAACTACTGTAATTCCGCATTCGCGCATAATCTGCATTTTGGCAGCCGCGGTGTCGTCTTTTCCACCAATAATAGCGCCGGCATGGCCCATTCTTCTACCGGCAGGAGCCGTTTGACCGGCTATAAAGCCTACCACTGGTTTGGTTCCATTGGCTTTTACCCAACGGGCAGCTTCAGCTTCCAGGCTACCGCCAATTTCGCCTATCATAATAATTCCATCGGTATCCGGGTCGTTCATAAAAAGTTCAACCGCTTCTTTGGTTGTGGTTCCAATAATCGGATCTCCACCAATGCCAATTGCGGTTGAAACACCCAAACCGGCTTTAACCACCTGGTCGGCTGCTTCGTAAGTTAAAGTGCCTGATTTAGATACTATACCTATTTTACCCTTTTTGAACACAAAGCCCGGCATAATGCCCACTTTGGCTTCTTCAGGCGTAATAATGCCCGGGCAGTTAGGCCCAATAAGACGCGAATTTTTAGCGGTTAAATATGCCTTAGCCTTTACCATATCCTGCACCGGAATGCCTTCCGTAATACAAACAATCAGTTCAACACCGGCATCAGCGGCTTCCATAATGGCATCGCCGGCGAATGCAGGCGGAACAAAGATAATAGATACGTTGCAGCCTGTTGCCTTGCGGGCATCAGCAACGGTATTAAATACAGGTTTATCCAGGTGCTGCTCGCCGCCCTTACCGGGGGTTACGCCACCTACTACATTAGTACCGTATTCTATCATTTGCGATGCATGAAAAGTTCCTTCCTTTCCGGTAAACCCCTGCACTACTATCTTTGAATTTTTGTTGACTAAAATGCTCATTTTACTGTGTGTTTTATTTTTAAGGTTTTACTACTTGTCGTCAAAATGTGCCCTCAGGCGCAGGTCTTTCAAAAAGTCGGAAGCGAATATAAAATCAAATAACTCTCCGTCCGTAATTTTAAGGATTTCTTTATGGGTACCCTCCCAGTATTTCAGCCCCTGGTGTAAAAAAACCACTTTATCGCCAATTCCCATTACCGAGTTCATATCGTGGGTGTTAACAACCGTTGTAATATTATACTCCTGGGTAATTTCCTTAATAAGTTCATCAATTACAATGGAAGTTTTAGGGTCGAGGCCTGAGTTCGGCTCATCGCAAAAAAGGTATTTGGGGTTCATTACTATAGCGCGGGCAATACCTACCCGCTTTTTCATACCCCCTGAAAGCTCGCCGGGGTATTTTTTGTTGGTATTCGGCAGGTTTACCCGCTCCAGGCAGAAATTGACACGGTCCCTTTTTTCTTCCGCCGTCATTTTGGTAAACATATCCAGAGGGAATTTAATATTAGCTTCCACACTCAGCGAATCAAACAGCGCGGTCCCCTGAAATAACATACCTATTTCCTTTCTTACCTCTTTACGCGCAGTAAAATCCATTTCCGTGGTATTCCTGCCATCAAATAAAATATATCCTTCATCGGGTTCAATCAGGCCAACCATACATTTAAGGGTTACAGTTTTACCTGAGCCGGATTTACCTATAATAAGGTTGCATTTGCCACTTTCAAAAGTGGCAGATACGCCCTTCAGCACCGGGGTGCCGCCAAAACTTTTCTTTATGTTTTTAATTTCAATCACAGTAACAGGAATGCAACCACAAAATTTACAATTACCACAATAATAGAACTATAAACTACTGCGCGGGTCGATGATTCACCAATTTCAACAGCGCCGCCTTCAACAGTAAACCCATAATAACACGATACCGATGAAATTATAAAACCAAAAAGCAACGACTTTACCATCATAACCACTACATCATATGATTTAAACCCATCGGTTACACCCTTAAAATACTCGGCAGTAGTATAAAAATGCCCTCCAACGCCCGCACCCCAACCACCTATAATACCCAGAAAAACGGCTATTATAACCAGCATGGGCACCACGAAAATGGCCGCCGCTATTTTGGGCCCCACAAGATAGGCCGGTGTATTAACTCCCATTATTTCGTAAGCATCAATTTGTTCCGATATCCGCATGGTCCCTAGCTCAGAAGCAATATTGGAACCCACCTTACCTGCCAGAAGTAGTGCCGAGATAGTAGGGGCTAATTCCAGAATCATAGCCTTACGAACCACAGAACCAATCCACCACATAGGCACCAGGTTAAGCGAACTGAACTGATAAGCAAACTGAACCGCACTCACCGCCCCTATAAAAGTTGATACCAGCGCAATAATGGGCAAAGAGCCTACTCCGATACTGGCAGCCTGACGGAAAGTTTCATTCCAATACATCACGGCTTTTTCGGGCTTGGAAAAGGCCCGGTACATCAGCGTAATGTATTCTCCAAATGTTTCGAAAATCCTTACCATACTTACTAAAAGGTGCTAAGATAATCGTTTGTGCGAAAGTGAATAGGGTTAGGTAAAATTCGGGTGTAGGACAAATTGCACAATATGGCTGATGGCGGTTGAAATAGTGCAATTATGTGAGGTTGAAATGTGTGAAATTAGAGGCTAAACACACTCTGGAAAAGGAGAAAATCAAACAAGAAATCATGGCCGCCCTAAGTATGGAAGTGGATGGATGGCTTGAAGAAGAGAGCAAATTAAAAGATGGCTTTAGCTATGAAGCAGCAATAATGAAGCGGGCGCTGAATATGGGAAGAGCGGTTATGGAGAAGAGC
>CAISWS010000328.1 GCA_903889265.1 uncultured Bacteroidota bacterium | reverse complement strand
GGCGATATTAACCAACTACCCGGGCAACCTGGTAATTGTATTAACCGGCCTTACCGATGAGGAAGTAGGGCTTGAAACCGTGCGGTACGGTGCGCAGGACTTTTTGGTAAAAGGAAAGTTTGATGGCAAGGTGCTGATTTCTTCTGTACTGTTCTCTTTCGAACGGTTTAAACTGAATAAGCAGATTGACCGGGTATCAAAACAGCTGGACGAAGAAAACTCGCGCCTGGATACCATTCAGAAATTATTAAACGCCGGCTATATCGAATTTGATCCTCAGAATAACACTGTTTTCCGCTCAGACTATTTGCTTAACATGGTTGGTATGGAAGAAGCTATGAAAAGCGGTAAATTAGATGATGGCCTCAACGAATTGCTCAACCCAGAGGAATTAAAGGAGAAAATAAAAAGCGCAATTGCCGGAAACAAATTAGGCGAACACATTTTTAAAAGAAAAGACGGCAAAGAATACAAACTTACTTTTGAATGTAAGGCCGGAAAGATGTTGGGCGTTATACAGGCAATTTAAACTTACTTTTAATGGTCGGTGCTAAGCACCGTTGGCACAAACAGGTTATCGGCCGTTATCGCCCTGCTGTTACTAAACCCTCCTATAATAGCATACGGTTTAATAGTTTGAATACTTAATTTAGGATAGTAGGCAAAGGTAATTTCAAAATAGCCGATGCCCATTGACAAATTGCGGAGTTTTAAACCAATACCATATCCTTGCGTAAAGGTTCCGCTCAGTAATGGGTTTTGCTGCATCAGGGCCAGATCGGCAAACGCAAATGCGGCACCCGAGAAACCAATAATTTTAAATGTAGGGTATGCATCAGTCTCCAGGTTTAAAACATAGCTGCGTGTGCCCTGTATGTTATTTACAAAAATCCCACGTACACCATCGGCATTGTTCATTATCAGTTCTTTGTTCTCAGGCCGGTTAAAACCAAGGTTTATGGTGCCTGAAACAAACTGGCGCAGATAAAATCTTTTCCTGGGGCCAACCTTCAACACCGCCGAATAAAAATTCTCAGTTACCTTACCCAATATCTGGTCGTAAACATTTTTGGTGCTAAACCCGCCGTACGATACCCGTGTATCAAAATACCCCAGGCCCTTTACATACCTGCCGTAATCAAGCTGCAAACCTGAATAAAAGCGTTTGCCCAACTGCTCATCATCATCAAACCCCATAATGATAGAAGGGTTAAACCCTTTGCCGAAGTATTCAGCCTGATCGAGATAATATACCGAATGATCTATATAATAATCCCAGTTGGCAAAACCGATACTGCCTAAAAAATAAGTGCGGTTTAAAAATATCAGCGAGCCATCCGGGCTAACTTGATAAGGCCTGTCGGTATATTGGTTCCTGTACATTCTGCCTGAAAGTACCAGGCGGGTTAAATCAAAATCGGTCCCTAAACTTTTAGGCAGGGCAAAGGAACGCGCCAGCCAGATATCCTGCGTGTTGTAGGTAACGTTAGTAGGTATGGCAGCACCCAGTTCGTTAGGCAGGGCAGCTGCCTGATGATAGTAAGATGCCTGCAAATGCCCGGCCCATTGACTATTGGC
>CAISWS010000327.1 GCA_903889265.1 uncultured Bacteroidota bacterium | reverse complement strand
GCTGAATATAAAACCTGCAGGAGCGCTGTTGATTATTGTGTTGTTTTTTTTACAAGTGGCAAAGGCTCAGTTTATTAAACCTGAGGATTTCACTTTCCCCGCTACCCCTGAAAAAATTGAGGTGGATAAAAAGTTTGCTGATGCCTCGGCTGTGGTATTAAAGGATGAGAGGATGTTTAATTTCTTCTACGATAAAACTGATGCTAAAAAAGGTTTGCAATCTTTTTTCAGTACGCATAAAGTAATTCAGATTAACGATACCCGGGCCATTGAAACTTACAATAAGATATACATCCCCTTATCGGGAGTAATAGATATTCTTGATATCAGGGCCCGGACTTTATCGCCAACCGGAGTTGTGGTTGAACTGAACCGGACTACAATTAAAGAAATACAAAACAAAGAAGGTGAGGGCAGCGGGTATAAAATATTTGCTGTTGAAGGGCTTGAAAAAGGCAGCCGGTTGGAATATTATTTCAAGCTAAAAAAAGAGTTTGAAACTTCTTATACCATAGTTACTCAAGGATCGGTGCCGGTACAATTGCAGCAAATACATATCATATCGCCAGGTAACCTCAAATTTGATTTTAAGACTTACAACGGAACTTCGGAAGCTGCTGATAGTTTGTTTACTGAAGACAGCATTGGAACCAACGACCGCCGTTTTGTGGTTATTACTTCAAAGAACGTACCGGGCAAGGATGAGGAAAAATACAGCAATTACAATGCTGATTTAATGCGCCAGGAAATCCAATTGGCCTACAATACGGCAGTGGGGAAAAGCCGCATTTATACGTATAACAGCGCTGTACAGCGGATGTATCCGATATTTTACGAAACTGACCCCAAAGCGGCAAAGCCTATTCAGAAATTATCAGCCGAACTGGGGTTAAGCAAGCTTTCGCCGGAGGATAAAATAAAGCACATCGAAAACTACATTAAAACCAATATACAGGAAGTTAAAACAGAAGGGCCGGAGTATACCGATGTGGTAAAGATATTGCAGAAAAGGCTGGCCCGGTCAACAGGCATTATACGGCTTTATTTACAAATGTGCGCAGCAAGCGATATTACTTGCCAGGTAGTTTATACCACCGACCGCACCAAAGTATGGTTCGACCCTGATTTTGAAACCTGGAATTACCTGGATGAAACTATCCTCTACTTTCCGGATTTTGATAAATATCTTGACCCAAGCAGTATAGTGTTTCGCTATCCTGAAATTCCGCTGGGCTATGAGCTTAATAACGGACTGTTTATGGAAGAAGTAAGCGTGGGCAAGTTTAAGAGTGCAATAGGTACCGTGAAAAAAATACCGGCAACAGATATCTCTAAAAATGCTGAGGTTATTGATGCTTACTGTAAATTCAATAAGTCGCTTGATTCGGTAACCGTAAACATTAAGCACTCTTACCTGGGTGCGCTGGCCAGTAATGACCGCTTTGCCTATAATTATTTGCAGAAAGATGAGAAGAAGAAACTTTTAGATGAACTGGTTAAGTTTTGCATGCCCGATGGGAAAATTGTAAGTGAAGATATAGGCAACTACGATATGCTGGACGGAGACAAACCACTGCAAATTAACGGCGAGGTTACCGGTACTGCACTGATTGAGAAGACCGGCAGGGATGTTTTGTTTAAAATTGGCGACTTAATAGGACCGCAAACAGAACTGTATCAGGAAAAGCCAAGGGAGAATAATATTGATATGGCGCTGCAAAACAGCCAAACCCGGATACTGAAAGTTGAAGTGCCTGATGGGTATAAGTTATCTGGCCTGGAGGCGCTTAAAAATACCGTGAAGTTTGAATATGAAGGCAAGGATGCCTGCGGGTTTATTTCAACATATGAGGTAAAGGGAAACCTGCTTACGGTGAATATTATGGAGTACTACAAAGTAATTCAACTGCCGAAATCCGTATTTGAGGACTTTAGAAAAGTGATTAATGCCTCTGCGGATTTTAATAAGATAAATATTGTGCTGGAGAAGATTTAGTGATACCAGATTCGATTATATTATTTGGGTAGCATAATCTTTAACACAATCACTAACAGGGTTGCAAAAGCGATAATCAGAATATCGCAACGGCGGAATTTTTTTAGTAAGAGGGGCATCGGCTAACGCTTTAATTAAGCGATGAAAATAGTTGTTTCGCTTAAACCCGGGTTGTTGCCGAAAGCAATATTTAAAAAATACGTTACTGTTCAGAAGCTAATATAAGAAAAAAATGAACACGTAGAAAAAAACGGAAAATTAACTTATCAGTCTTATTAAGTTTTTTGTTAGGGATTTG
>CAISWS010000326.1 GCA_903889265.1 uncultured Bacteroidota bacterium | reverse complement strand
TGGCAATATCGGTTTACAATAGCTCCGCGTTTCAACGCGGAGACAAGATGAATTTGTGTATTGGCTTTAGCCTAAACATGGGTACACTTTGTTAATAATCGCCGAACAACAATGACGAAAACCTTTTGGCTAAGCCGGGCACAGGTTATTGTTCGATTCTCCGTGTTGAAACGCGGAGCTATAGTATAACATCGATTTAAAAGCCCTATATAATCTTCACCTGCCTCGCCACCTTCTGCAAAATCTCAAACACCCTTTCGGCCATTACGTTTTCGCTGACCACGGTGAGTTGCATTTCTGATATTAAGTTCTAAGCCAATAAATTGCCCCTGATAACTTTATGTACCACAAACAAATTGTCTTTAAGTGTAAATGCTATAATCCAATCATTGTAATTGAGGCAACTTAGTTTCAGGCTGGCCAGAAAATCATCCTGGCACAAAGCAAACGAAACATTTTTCAGCGCATAAGACTCAACCCACTTAGTGAGTTTAGCAATCCATCTTTCGCCTGCGCCAACTGTGTTAATACTGTAAATAAAATCTGATATCTCAAATAAAGTAGCAACCGCTTCATCGCCGTAAACAACAGTCACGATGCCTTCTTTATTTTCTTTTGGGCATTTCGTTCTTTGAGTTCTGTAAGCAGTTTTTCCGCTGTAGACAGTTTACCCAAGGGCCTGCTAAACAACTCTTCAAGTTCTGCCTTGGTTGCTTTACGTCCAATGCCAAATGCAAGGTCGTGCGGGGTTAGTTTTCTAAACTTTTCCATATTACCAAAATTACTCAATTTGCTTTTAGATTGCAAACGAGCTTCATTCCTATATAATCTCCACCTGCCTCGCCACCTTCTGCAAAATCTCAAACACTGTTTCCGCCATTACATTTTCACTATCCAGGGTAGGGTTAATCTCGGCAAACTCCAGGCAACACACTTTTTCGTTTTGTACAAATTCAAGGATAATATCTGCTGCTTCGCGTTCGTTGATACCGCCTTTTACCGGCGTACCGGTACCCCGGCTAACGCTTGGGTCTAGCGAGTCCACATCAAAGGTGATATATATCTTATCGCACTGGGCCAGGTACTTCATGGCCTCCCGGCACACTTTGGTTACACCGGTTTTTTTAATCTCGGCAGTGGTTATGTTTTTTACTTTGTGTTGCTTTATTAAATAACCTTCCTGCTCTTCAAAGTCGCGCATGGTCATAAACAGCAGGTCACGGTATTCAATTTTGGGGCTTATATCCCCGGCGTTTTTTAAGCGCTCCCAAAGCTCAATCGTTTCATAATCAAGGGTATTTACCTTGTTTTCAATATTATCTTCTGCCAAAGCGCTTGCCAGTGGCATCCCGTGCATGTTGCCTGATGGCGAAGTATAAGGAGAATGCAAATCGGCATGGGCATCAATCCAGATAACCCCCAGCCTGGAGTCGGGGTACGCCATTTTAACCCCGGCAATACTTCCCCCGGCGGTGGAATGGTCCCCACTAATGATAATAGGGAATTTCCCATCCTTCAAAGTATCGCGCACTGCAGCCCCAACTCTTTCGTACATTTTTAGTACGCTGCGTATCCGTTTAGCATACCGGCTCTCTATCATGCCAAAAAGCGCGGCATTGTCATCAGGTATATTCAGGGCCCTGTGGGTACGGAAAAAATCACTTCTAAAGTCCAGCGCCGCAATCTTAACAGCATCAACACCCAAACTGGCCCCGCGGGTACCTGCCCCTACTTCACTCTTCACTTCTATCAGCCTTATTTGCTTAACCTTTCTCATAAAATGTTCATTATCAGTAACTAATGTTTCAAATCAAGCCCTAAGCAAAGCAAATGGCTGCAAACCGCCAAAAAAAGCCGGTTAAGGTTCCGATAAAAAAATGTTTACAACTCGCTATTCGGGTTATTAGTTCTTTCTATATTAGTTTCGCTAAATTATTCATAATCACTCAATCCGTCAAGCTTATGCCAGATAACAAAAAATATATAATGGCCTTAGACCAGGGGACCACCAGTTCGCGGACGATCATATTCGACGACCAGGGAGGCATAGTTGCTGTTGCGCAAAAGGAGTTTTCGCAAATATTTCCGCAGCCGGGTTGGGTTGAGCATGACCCCGAAGAAATCTGGAACTCACAACTATATACCGCCAAAGAAGCGCTACGTAAAGCAGGCATTAATCCCGGGCAAATTGCTTCTATAGGCATTACCAACCAACGCGAAACTACGGTAGTATGGGATAAAGCAACCGGCATCCCTATTCACAACGCCATTGTGTGGCAGGATCGTCGCACCGCCGAAATTTGCGAAGGCCTGAAAAAGAAGGGACTTGAAAAATATGTGCGCGATAACACCGGTCTGGTTATTGACGCTTACTTCTCAGGCACCAAAATAAAATGGATACTGGATAATGTTAAAGGCGCCCGCAAAAGGGCCGAAAACGGCGAACTGCTTTTCGGCACTATCGATTCGTGGTTGGTATGGAAACTAACTGACGGCAGCCTGCACATCACCGACTATAGCAATGCATCGCGCACCATGTTGTTTAACATTAAAACATTAAAGTGGGATGTTAAGATGCTTACGGCCATGGGCATTCCTTCATTAATGTTGCCTTATGTTACCGACAGCAGCCGAATTTACGGCTTTACCCACCGCGGTATTTTTGATGTTGAAATTCCTATAGCCGGTATAGCCGGCGACCAGCAGGCAGCTCTGTTCGGGCAAACCTGCTTTAACGCAGGCATGGCCAAAAACACCTATGGCACCGGTTGCTTTTTATTAATGAACACCGGCAACAAAATGGTAAAATCTAAAAATGGTTTGCTTACCACCATTGCCTGGGGCCTGAACGGAAAAGTTGAATATGCGTTGGAAGGCAGTGTATTTATTGCAGGCGCCGCCGTACAATGGCTGCGCGATGGTTTAAAAGTAATTGACTCATCATCCGATTCGGAATACCATGCTACTTCGGTTGAAAGTTCGGATGGAGTTTATATGGTACCAGCCTTTGCAGGCTTGGGCGCACCCTATTGGGATATGCACGCCCGTGGAACCATCTTTGGCTTAACCCGCGGCACCACCAAATCGCATTTGGTGCGCGCCACTTTAGAGTCTATCGCCTACCAGGTGCGCGATGTGCTGAGCGCTATGCAACAAGACAGCGGTATTAAACTAAAATCACTCCGCGTTGATGGCGGCGCGGCATCCAATAATTTCCTGATGCAGTTTCAGTCAGATATGCTTGGCGTCCCCGTCGATAGGCCTAAGGTTACCGAAACCACCGCACTAGGTGCAGCATACCTTGCAGGCCTTGCGGTAGGCTTCTATAAAAAACCCAACATTGTAAAACAATGGAAAGTAGACCGCCAGTTTAAACCCGAAATGAAACCAGTCGACCGCGAAAAATTGTATGGCGGCTGGAAGAAAGCAGTTACGCTTACTATGGGGTGGGCAAAGGCGAAGTAGGAAAACACACTCAACTCTGTCCGCATTTAGATTGCCATTTGGCTTTGGTATCCCCTTTACGGGACGCTTACCATTACCCAAATTTCTTTTCCGGTATTAGGAAACCCGAAGGGTTGATATGATTATAGTAACACATGCAACAAGGCCATAAATCCCGAAGGGATGACATGATTGGGCCCGCTAAAAGTGTCGAACCATGCCATCTCTTCGGGATTTATGCTTTCGTAGGCTTCCTTGCTATAATAATGTCATGCCTTTGAAATTGGTTTTCCACATAAAGTCAAATTTGGGTAATGGTAAG
>CAISWS010000325.1 GCA_903889265.1 uncultured Bacteroidota bacterium | reverse complement strand
CTTTAATAAGGTGTAAAAATCACAACTTCTATACCTTGTGGATGAAAATGCGGAGTGGCTGGATAGTTTGCATAGCCGCACTCCAAAACCCTTATTTAAGGTGCTTTATACCGAGCCAGCCAGCTTTTTTTCGGTAAGCTCTAAAAAGAAGGGATTATGGGATTTAAGAATCAATCCTTTAATAGGTATAACTATAGGGGGCGAAAGTGGCGGTGGCGGGCGTTTTCTTTTTGACAGGGCCCTGGGCTTAGAGGTGCGGGGCGATATTAAGCAGGTACTTAGTTTTTACTTCAATGTTACCGGTAATGATGAGCGTGCGCCGTATTATGTATCGCAGATTAATACCCTTGGGCCACAAACTTACGCTACTGGTAATACTTATATTTTCAGAAATGTACCCGGTGAATCCTATTATAAAATTTATAGTTCAAGCCTTTTTAAGTTTAACGACGGCGTTGATTATTGGGATGCGCGAGGTTATGTAAAGGCCCATATTTTAAAATACGTTGATTTATCTTTTGGGCGTGATAAGTTTTTTATAGGCGATGGTATGCGGTCGCTTATTTTATCTGACTATTCTGCGCCTTATCTGTTCCTGAAATTTGATGTAAAATTCTGGAGGTTTAGCTACGAAAATATTTTTGCCCAATTGAATTATGGCTACGTGCAGTCCGGGCCTGATATGTTGTTGCCTACCAAGTATATGGCGGTGCATCATCTTTCATTAAATACTTCGCCCTGGCTAACGTTGGGATTATTTGAAACAGTAATATTTGAACGCAGCCAGTTTGAAATATCTTATCTCAATCCGGTTATTTTCTATAAAGCGGTAGAATCATCACTGGGTAACCCTGATAAGGTATCTATTGGTGGAGATTTTAAAATTAACGCTGCTCATCATGTTCAATTATACGGCCAGGCTTTACTGAATGAATTTAACGCTCATCACTTTTTTGCTCATGATGGCTGGTGGGCCAATAAATGGGCCATACAGGCAGGCGTAAAATACATTGATATCGCTCCTGGGTTGGATGCACAACTTGAATTTAACCTGGTAAGGCCGTTTACCTATACAGCTGATGCAACTGACAACTATACCAATTATAATCAACCGCTGGCCGACCCACTGGGTGCCAACTTTTATGAAGTAATAGCCAATGTTCGGTACCAACCCCTGCCAAAGTGGTCGTTTAATGCTAAACTTTTTGTGGCGAAAGTGGGAACAGATACCCTGGTTAATGGTGTGATGAGTAATTATGGTTCTAATATATTGTTACCTAACGGTGGAGGAAGTACACCTTTTATAGCCGGGCAAACCGGAAATCATTTCCTGCAGGGTGCTTTGAACACAATTACCTATTTTGAGCTTTTGGCTACCTATCAGCCATGGCATAATATTAATATTGATGCAAGCATTTTATACCGGTCAGATAATACGGTTAAGTCTCTCAATAATCCCATTTCCAGTCAATCAAGCTTCATGTTTAACATTGGGTTCAGAATTAACCTTGCGAGAAGATCTTACGAATTTTAATTGAGGCCAACTCATATTGGCTTATCCGTTTACATTTTACAGGTAAGGGGAATATTCCTGCCGCTACTGTTTTTTGGGCGATAGCTTGCATCAATCAGAATAAAAGGTGGAAACTGTGGAATAAATGCCACAAAGCACTGGTTTATTATCTCAAATCGCGTCAAGAATGTAACCCTCAATTTCTTTTTGGTTATTTAGCGAAAT
>CAISWS010000324.1 GCA_903889265.1 uncultured Bacteroidota bacterium | reverse complement strand
CTAAAAAAACAAAACCCCGCCAAAGGCAGGGTTTTGATGAATATAATTTAAGCACAGCTTATTTTTCAACTGTTGTAGTTTCTTCAGCTTGTCTCTTTTCAGCAATACGTGAAGCTTTACCGCTTCTTTTACGCTGATAGAACAATTTAGCACGGCGAACACGGCCAACTTTGTTAACCAGGATACCGTCAACATATGGCGAGAAAAGAGGGAAAACTCTTTCAACACCAATACCATTAGATATTTTACGAACGGTAAACATTTTGCTGGTACCATCGCCTCTTACCTGGATAACGTCTCCACGGAATTCCTGGATACGCTCTTTGTTACCTTCGGTAATTTTATAGGACACAGTAATGTTATCGCCGGGGCCAAACGAAGGGTGTTTGCTGGCAGCGAATAGTGCAGTTTCAACTGCTTTTACTTTTGGGTTCATTTTATTTTAGCTTTAGTATTCTCAAAAAGGCTCGCAAAAATATAATTAAAAACGGAAAATGAAAACATTATGTTGGGTTTTCTTCTATTCTTCGCCGCTCAGCAGGTCAGGCCGGCGGGTTTTGGTGCGCTCAACGGCCTTTTCGTGCCTCCATTCTCTAATATTTCTTTCGTGGCCGCTCAGAAGCACTTCGGGCACTTTTAAGCCCATAAATACCTCAGGCCTGGTATAAACAGGGTGGCTGAGGAGGTTATCCTGAAAAGAATCGAATAAGGCCGATGTTTCATCATTTAACACACCGGGTAACAGGCGGCCAATACCGTCAACCAGCACAGCGGCAGCAAGTTCTCCGCCACTTAATACATAATCTCCTATGGATACTTCCCTGGTGATATATAGCTCCCGTATGCGTTCATCTATGCCTTTATAATGGCCACAGAGGATTATCAGGTTCTTTTTTAGCGAAAAGGCGTTCAACATTTTCTGATTGAGCCTTTCCCCGTCCGGGGTCATATAGATAATATCGTCGTACGTCCTTTCCTTTTTTAAGTGCTCAATACAATTGGAGATGGGTTCGCACATCATTACTATACCCGCTCCGCCGCCGTATTGATAATCATCTACCTGCTTTTGCTTTTGGGTGGAAAAATCGCGCAGGCTTATCAGGTTCACATCCAGCAAACCCCTGTCGTGCGCCCGCTTCATCATAGAATGCTTAAAGGGGCTTTCCAGCAGGTCGGGTAGTATGGTAATAATATCTATATGCATTGTGAGAGATTAACCACTAAAATTAAAATACAAATGTTTCGCACGGAGACACGGAGTTAACAGCCGAGTAATACATTTTTTATGAATGCGGCTAACCTCCTGTATTAAATTACAGTGGGTTTGCATTTTCCCGTATTTTTTTCCGGGCCTCCGTGCGAAACATTCGCAATTACATCTGGCTGCTTAGCAGCCCTTCGGGCAAACTTAAAATGATCTCTTTTTTTCGCTTATTCAGGCTAACTATAAAATCCTCCACAAAGGGAATCATAATTTCATTGCCATCCTTGTTAATTGAAAGCAACACCTGGCCCGGATTTTCAACTACTTCTTCAATAATACCTATTTCGCCTTCGGTTTCATCAATGGCTTTAAATCCTTTCAGATACTCCAGGCTATCGGCATCTTTCTTAAAGTAAGTAGCAATGTCTTTTTCCGAAAGGCACAGTTCTATTCCGGTATACTGCTTGCCCTTTTCGGGGCTCGAAACCTCCTCAAACAATATAAAACCTTCATTAAAGCCAGTCCATTCAATGGTTTTTACAAACCAGGGCATAAAGTTGCCTTTTATATCAAGCAAAAAATGAGCGGGCAGTTTATTCTTACTTTTAAACTCACGGTCTAAAAAAAAACGAAAAGCCCCACTTAATCCGTGAGGCTTTCCAAGTTTTCCAACTGATATGTATTTTTCGCTTGCCATACCGGTTTGATGCAGGAGTCGGTTAAAACTACTCTGCTGGTGTTTCTGTAGCTTCGGCAGCAGGTGCGTCGTTAGTTGCAGTGGCTTCTTCCGTGGCTGGTGCTGTTTCTTCAACAGCTGGTTTCTTAGCTTCTTCGGCAGCAGCAAGGGCGGCAGCGCGTTTAGCATCGCGGTCAGAAGCTTTCTTTTGCTCTTGTTCAAGCAATTTGGCTTTTACTTCGCTCTTATCTTTGTGATGTTTCTTTTCGTGGTCAAGTACCTTGTTTTTATGCTCTTCCAACCATGCCTGGTATTTCTTTTCAGCCTCTTCAGCGCTGAAAGAGCCTTTGGCTACACCGCGTAAAAGGTGTTTTTTGTATAGGATACCTTTGTATTTAAAGATTGCCTTTACGGTATCAGTTACTTCGGCACCTTTCATTAACCAGTTAACTGCTTTATCTACATCTAAGTGGATAGAAGCTGGTTTGGTAAGCGGGTTGTAATCGCCTAATCTTTCGATGTAATTACCGTCGCGTGGCGCGCGGCTGTCTGCTGCTACAATGTGGTAAAAAGGACGTTTGCCTCTACCATGTCTCTGAAGTCTTAACTTTACTGCCATGTCTTAAATGAATTTAAGGTTTGGGTTAAAAAATATCCCTCTTTTTTAAGGGAGCGCAAATATGGAGCAAATTTTCCTGTTTTGCAACTAGCATCAGAAAAATGTGATAATTCGATAATTCGGCAATTTGATAATGAACAGCCAGTTTTGCCTTGGATTGGATTGACCACTTCATTACCGAATTAGTACATTATCGAATTGCCGAAATATAGCACTAACTTTCGCCCCAATGAGAACCAAAAACGACATTACCATAGGCCAGGCACTTGAAATGATGGTAGATGATCTGAAACTCAGAGGCAAATTAAACGAAAGCCGTATACGCGATGGCTGGACGGAAATTATGGGCAAACCTATTGCCAAATATACCTCCTCGGTTTCTTTGCGCGAGGGGAAGCTTTACATTAAAATTGAATCGGCCCCGCTGAAGCAGGAATTGAATTATTCACGCGAAAAAATTATGGAGCTTTTCAACAAAGAGTTAGGTTCAAACGTGGTTAAGGACGTGGTTATATTTTAACCCCCGCTTAAAATCCTGTATTATTATAGTAGCTAAAAAGTCGGGGCAGGTTAAAATATTAATAAAACCTGCAGGTTGATAGCTTTAAACCGGTTAGAACTTAAAGCAAAAATTGCTGGCTGCAGATGAAACAACAGTTTACTCTTTTCTTCATTTTTTGCTTTGTTAGTTTATCCATGCTTTGCCGTGCTCAAACGGCAGTTTACGACAGTGTGCCTCACAAAACTTCAGTTTACCAGGTAAAGAAAAAGAAAGAAACAATCCTGAGCATTGCTGCCAGCTTAAAATTGGATTTACAGACCATCAGCTATCTCAATGACTCAATGCCCGTTGACAAAGTATTACAGCCGGGGCAAAAAATTATTATTCCCGTAAACCCGATGGATGAAAAGCAGCCTGAAAAGAAAAACAGCAGGGGATTGAAGAAAATGGCGCTTTCAAAATCAGATACGGTGGCAATGTCCCAGGCTGCACTGCAATCAAAGCCGTTCCCTATAGCGGTTGACACCGAACTAATTCAAAACAAAATTCTGCTGGCCGATGCTACGCTCGACCTTAACCGGGCCCTACTACAAGGCATACAGGCCAGTTTGGACTCGTTAAACGTAAAAGACAAGTCAATTATTGACGAAAAAAATATTTCGGCCACTATTCACCACATGCAGCGGCAAAGAGACAAGGCCATGCTTACGCCGGTGCTACTGCACATGAAAGACAGTTTGCAAAATGAAATTAACCTGGAAGAAAAAGAGAAAGCAGGTTTTGAAAGTATGCTGGGTAAAAAAGAAACCGCTTTGCCCAAAACCGATAGCTTGTATACTGAGAAAGCTGCAATAAAGAATACTGTTACAGCAACGGTACCGGTTAATACCTTTGGCGCAGGAAATAAACCGACCAAATCTGAGGAGGTAAAGTTACAACCAGAGGCGCCTGATACTTTGACGGTTTTGGATACAAGCTCCCAAGCTCAAAACGCCACTAAAACAAGCATCAGGGAACCTGATAAAGTAAGACCGGTTGTTGAAGCAAGTTTACCATCAGATATTGCTTCTCCCCTACCGGTTATGCATTGGGAAACCGCTAAGGCTATTTATTACAACGACGATACGAGTAATGGAGGACAAAGTGCCAGCCACTTTGCAGCCGAAGTACCGGCAGCTGGTTCTGATACCGGAGCTTACCGCCCCGTGTCAAAGGATTCGATTAATCAGGACGGCATTTCTATGTCTGATACTGCCAAGATTGTTAAGGCGCAATATTTTTTTACAAAGGCTTTAAAAGCATCCAATGAAAAGGATTTTAAAGCTGCTGCCGCATTTTTGAAACAAGCAATTGATATTTCACCAAAATATTATGATGCGTGGTTTGCTTTGGGCGAAGCAGATGCCCATCAGGGTTTTTACACCAGGGCATTGAACGAATTTGTACACTGTAAAACTTTAGATAGCAGCCGGGCAAGCCTGTTTTATAAGATTGGTACTGTTCAGGTAAAACTGAAACAAAAAAGCGATGCGTTCAATAGTTTCAACAGGGCATTGAAACTCGACTCCAATTACGTGCCTGCTATTATAAGCAGGGCGGCAGAGTATACGGAGCGAAACCAGTTTAGAACCGCAATCAGAGAATACGCGCGGGTAATTAAAATTGACCCCTCCTATCACACCGTATATAAATCTAAAGCAATGGCTGAATATGCGTTACAAAGCTATCCGGCAGCCATTGAGGATTTGGGCCGATTTCTGATTTTTAACGAAACGGATGGCTCGGTTTATTACTACAGAGCCATGGCAAAACTTAAACTTAAGCAAAAAGGAAGCGATTTGATTGATGCCTGTACAGACCTATCGGTATCTGCCAGACTGGGATTTCCCGCCGCGCTAAAGGCACTTGAAGCCAATTGTAAATAGCCCCACGATAATTTTTTTTCACAAATTTATCAGCTTTTTTTAACAACATTTTTATGTATTTATTGTTGATTATCAATCAGTTAACAATTTAATTAAACCTTTGTAGTGTTAACTGCGATTAGTTTAGCTAACTTATAGGTTAATCAGTGGCACGTTAATAGCCTATTAAAGTGAAACATTTTTTTCGCCTTTTCAGTTTAAGTAGAAAGAGATAGAAGTAATTTGTTTTTTACAAGATGCAACATGAATACCACAATCACGCATCTTAATAACATTAAAAGGGAACAATTTGTGAGAAGGAACTACTTATTATTTTTCTTATTGTTGCTTTTTATGGCAGGCAGGTTGTCAGCTCAGGTAAACGCATCATTTACACCATCCGCCCAGTTCGGATGCCCCCCATTGTTGGTGAATTTTTCCGATCAGTCGACCGGTGGAGCTACTTCCTGGCGCTGGCAATTTGATAACGGAAATACTTCAAACCTACAGAACCCCGTAGAGAATTTTGCAACCCCCGGAGTTTACAATGTTTTAGAGATTGTTTCAAACGGAACCAGTATTGATTCGCAAACAAAGCAAATCAGGGTGTATCAGCCACCTACCGATAGTTTTACATCTTTTAATAACATTGGTTGCGCAAATCCGTGTCATATGGTCAGTTTCATAAACCTGACTGTACCTGGCGCTAGTCCGGTAACGCAGTATGCATGGGATTTTGGCGATGGCTCCCTGGCGGTTTCGGGCGTAAATGTTTCACATTGCTATACCCAAACGGGAACTTTTTCGGTTATTCTGGTAGCGCGCGATAGCAACGGATGCCAGGTTAGCAAAACACTTAACGATTTTGTTGTTATTGCGAACCCACCAAGTGCTACTTTAACGGCATCTCCCACTCAAACCTGTAGTAGTTCTCTGACGGTAAATTTTACCGGCAGCGGTTCGTCGCCGAACGGGCCTGTAACTTATGCATGGTATTTTGGTAACGGAGGCACTTCTGCCCAAAAGAATCCGAGTGAAACATACCATAGCGGCATTTACAACCCGATACTTGTTGTTACTGACTCTCTGGGCTGCCAGGATACTGCACGCACCCAGGTAGCCGTAACCAATGTTCAGGCGGCTTTTGTATCAAGTACAACTAACGCATGCAGCGGAATTGCCGTACAGTTTTCCGACAGTTCAAATTTTGCAAACTCGTGGTTATGGCATTTTGGCGATGGCACTACCTCTACGTTACAAAACCCAACTCATGTTTACACCACAACAGGATCCTACACGGTAAGCCTAAATGTGGCATATGGGCCTTGTTCTGATTCGGTCACCCATGTCAACTTTATAAATGTTACCCAACCTATAAGTTTTAATATCAGCGCTAATGCAACAGCAGCATGCCAGGCGCCTTTTACAGTAAATTTTTCGAACACTGCCAGCGGTGCTACCGGTTATACATGGAACTTTGGCGATAGTACCCCGGTTTCTCATTTGTCAAGTCCTACTCATACGTACACCGCAGCTGGCAGCTACACAGTTTCGTTGGGCGTAGCCAATTCGGCAGGCTGCGTTAACACGCAAACGTTAACAAATTATATTACCATCGGCGGCCCGCATGCGTCCTTCAGCGTTGACTCTTTTCATGGCTGTGCACCGCTAACTGATGGGTTTACCAACACATCTACCTCAGCCAGTCCTATAGTTGGATATCAATGGTATTTTGGTGATGGTGGTGGTTCAACAAATGCCAATCCTACTTATACTTATAATGCGACCGGCGACTATCTTACTTACCTTGTTGTAACAAACTCGGCAGGTTGTAAAGATACCGCTTATGCAAACGATTCTATTATTGTAGGGAATACTCTTTACCCTAGTTTTATTGCCGCACCATTAGTTCAATGTATAGACCAACCAGTTAATTTCACCAATAACACGCAAGGTGCAAATGGTACCACTCAATACCTATGGAACTTTGGCGACGGGCAAACCAGTAACCTCACTAACCCCACACATACTTATTCTGATACCGGAAACTATAATATAACCCTAACTGTTATTAATCAGGGCTGCCGTAACGACACCGAGCGTTTAAAATACATTTTGATAGTTGTGCCTAAAGCAGAGTTTGTTTTTAATTTTAACTGCAACACTCCAACGGCCGTAACTTTCCGCGATACTTCGGAAGGTGCACAAACCTGGTTGTGGGAATTTGGTGATGGTACTACATCTACTTTGCAGTACCCCCCGGTGCATAATTATGCCATACAAGGCAATTATACAGTAACGCTTATAGTTACCAATGCCGTAACGGGCTGTGTTGATTCCACAAAGCAAACTATACCCATTGGGACACCGCACGTTGCTTTTGGTTCCAATCTAAGGTCCGGTTGTACGGCGCTAACCGTAAACTTCAGTGACAGTTCAGTTTTTGCAAGCGCTTGGTTATGGAAGTTTGGCGATGGGGGTACCAGTTCAGTAAAAAATCCTACACACACGTATGGCGATACTGGAAAATACACAATTACCCTAATAATTAATCCCGGCGCTACCTGTGCCGATACCGTAGTTGTGCCTGACTATATTACCGTATATGGAATTATAGGCGACCCCATAGCTGACCCTTCAGTTGGATGCAACCCGCTGAAGGTTTCGTTCAGTGATTCAAGCAGGTCTTATCTGGGAAGTATTGTATCCTGGAGCTGGCACTTTGGAATCGGTAACGATAGCAGCAATATTGAAAACCCCGTTTACATCTATAATGCCCAAGGTAACTTTACCGCAAATCTGAAAGTAACTGATAGCCATGGTTGCAGCGGAAGCTTTAACAAGTCCATAACTACTAAAGATGTAATCGCATATTTTACTTCGGATACTATTGTTTGTCCGGGTGAGTTAGCCCATTTTACCAATATGTCTCAAAATGCAGGTTCTTACAGATGGGAATTTGGTGACAACACCAGTTCCTTTGATACCAACACCACCCATGCCTATGCAAATTCGGGTAACTATATTGTAACGCTGATAGCTGTAAATGCAACTTACGGATGCAGGGATACTTTTTCCAGCCCTTACGTGGTGCATGTTGACACACCGCAGATAAGTTTTGTTCCAAGCTCAACCTTTGCACAATGTCCTCCGTTCCCGGTTCAATTTACCAACACATCAAACCGTATGGATCTGAAATGGATGTGGTATTTTGGTGACGGAGATACCAGTACATCACCTGATCCTTATCACATTTATGTTTTTCCGGGTTACTACAGCGTTGAACTGGTTGGTACCGACTCATCGGGCTGCGTTGGAAGCAGGATATACGTTGACCTTATACAGGTAAAGGGTCCTATTGGATTGTTTCAGGCTACTCCTACCGTGGGATGTGTTCCTTTAACCGTGCAATTTTCAGGTACAACCCAGTCTACCGCATCCAGTATTTTTGTTACCGGTGACGGCTCCTCGTATCACAACCAGATAAATGTTCAGTACACTTACAATATTTCAGGAAGATACTATCCAACATATACTTTAACAGATAGCTTTGGTTGTGTGGTAACTTATCCTACTACCCCAATAACCGTTGGATCATATCCTTATCAGAATCTTCCACCTGACACGACTGTTTGCAAGGGGAACTATGTTTTGATTAATTTACCGCCGGGCGATTCAATACAAACCAGTGAGACATTTTTGTGGCAATCAAATCTGAACAAGACTTATCTTCTATGCGATACCTGCAGAAGCACGATATCCGAGTCGCCTGATACGATTACATATTACATTAACTCCACCAGCTATTATACTTCGCTTAATTCTTCAGCCTCGTGCACCGCGCTGGATACCTTTGTTGTGAACGTTGATGCCCTGCCTCAAATCTTTCCGGGGCTTGATTTCAGGGTATGCCCTAATGATACGATCCAGATGCATGCCGGGCCGAATGTTACCGCGGCAACCTGGAGCCCTAACCTGTTTATAAGTGATACCGGAATTGCCAACCCGAGGGTATGGCCTGCCGATACCATTGTATACCGGGTAACCGGGGTTAACGATGCCGGTTGCTCAATATCACGCGTGGTAACGGTTTGGCCTATAACGAAGGTAGTTGCCGATATTGCGGTGCACGACACTACGGTTTGCGCCGGTGCCGCTGTGCCTATTGACGTAATTGTAACCCAGGCTTCAATTAAGGATACTTCTTTTATGTGGTCACCGGCAAGGTATCTGAACTCGCCAACTTTGCAGAATGCAACTGCTACTTTGCCACCGGGTAGTTATAATTACACAGTTGTTGTCAGCAGTTCAACTTGTGTAGCCGATACCGGAACAATGCACATATTTGTTTCATCAGCACCGGACCTTGAAGCGGGCGATAACCAAACCGTTGCAGTGGGCACCAACGTTCAGCTTTATGCTGCTTCGCACCAGAATGTTACCTATACCTGGATACCTGCAATTGATTCTTTCAGCTGCGATGTGTGCCCGAGGCCCTTTATAGATGTTCATCAAACCCAAACAGTGCACGTTATCGCCGAAAACGAATACGGTTGTACCAGAGAAGATTCAGTTAAGCTTTCAGTGCTGGAATGCAACTCAAAGGCGATTTTCGTACCTAATACATTTACGCCTAACGGCGATGGATTGAACGATAAGCTTTTTGTAAGGGGTGGTGGTTTACGCGGTATTGAATATTTCAGAATCTTCGACCGCTGGGGAGACCTTGTGTTTGAATCTCATGACCTTAACGAGGGCTGGGATGGCACAGTTAAGGGCCGGCCGGGAGATGTAGCCACGTATGCTTATGTATTGGTTGGAGTATGCTCCAGTGGTTCTACTGTTCAGATGGCAGGGAATGTCACCTTGGTGAGATAGCCTCTGGCATTAAGTATTTAGTATAAAATATTAAGACATGACCGTCTTATCAAAGCGCTATTTAATCAAAAGAAACTGAAGTTTGATACAGCAATGCTTAAACAGGAATCCTGCAAATGTGGATTGCATTAAGTCTAAATAATTACGTCTCAATACTACTCAGTCTATTTCTTATCCCAAACATAAACACTTCGCTGGGCGGTGGGATAAACTACCAGGCTGGTAATGTTAACATGTGCCGGTGCTGAAACTACATAGTAGATAATATCAGCAACGTCTTCTGCCTGCAAGGGTTTATAGCCCTCGTAAACCTTCTTCGCTTTTTCCTCATCACCGTGAAACCGCACTACTGAGAAATTTGTTTCAGCGGCACCAGGGTCAACAGAACAGCACCGTATATTAGTGCCAACCAGGTCGAGATTGATGGCTTCGTTCAGCGCTTTTACGGCAAATTTACTGGCGTTGTAAACATTGCCCTCGGGATACACCAGGTGGCCTGCGGTGCTGCCAATATTAATTATATGCCCTTCGTTGCGCTCAACCATCATAGGCAAAATGGTGCGGGTCATATAAAGCAAGCCTTTAACATTGGTGTCAATCATGGCTTCCCAATCGCTTATAAGCCCTTCATGTATTTTATTTTTGCCTGAAGCCAGGCCGGCATTATTGATTAAAATATCGGGCACAATTTCGCGGCTATTAAGGTCGTTGGCCATTTCAACACACATATTCAGCTTGCGTACATCAAAGCAATAAGGCAATACATGCACACCGTATTTTTCAATTAAAACATTGCTTAATGCTTCCAGCTTTTCAGCTGTTCTGGCGGTAATAATTACATTACAACCATTGCGTGCAAACAAGTCTGCCGTTGCCTTTCCGAAGCCGGAAGTTGCCCCTGTAATTAGTGCCCATTTTCCCCTTATTGAACTCATATTTTAGTTATCTTGATTTGCCAAAGGTATTAGAATACCGTCAAATTGAAGGGGGTATACCTTTGCCCCTCAATCCAAAGCCCTGAAACCTGAAAATATATGATGGCATTCTTCCAGCGTACCTGGAGCCACATAATCGCATAATGCGTTAAAACGGGCCCAAAGGGCCTGCACAGCTGGGTTATTATGAGCCTGGCCGATGGCATCATCCGAGACCCATTCAAACACTTCTATAATGGTGCCGTTTTTTGCCACCATTACAATCGCTTTCCGGTCAGTAACCAAATGCTGCTCAAGCAGTATAGGGATATGCTCTTTTACCAAAACCTTTAGTTCTTCCGCCTTTCCTTCTTTGGGTTGGTAACAAGCTATTGAGATTTGGGTCAGTTTATGACCATCGTCACCCGGTGTTAATATTTGTGTCATATTGTAATTTCAGGGTTTATAGCTGCTAATTAAATACATTTGGCTAACTTAGTTTAATACTGTTAAACTGCCGCCTATGCAATATAATGCTACCCCAAAAATCGTTTGCACCTTGCTTATAACTTTTTTGTTTTTTGTTAGCCAGGCCCAGTATATCGACCGTGTTGAAAACAGCCCTTATCCTTCCAGCCGCAGGCCTGATACTTTGTTTATTGTTGATGACCTGAAACTTTCTGCCCAGCAGCAATTTGTTGTTCAATCACTGCAGGGCATATTGGCTCAATACAAGCCTAAAATATACCGCATAAGCGATGAGGGTAGTTTAATGTGGTTATCTGAGTTACACAGCCGTTATGGCGTATACATGCGCGATACTTTTCAAAATGATTTTACCGGGTTAATCCGCTTTTTTCAGGATTCCCTGGACGGGTATATTTTATGTAAGATGAGCGGGCCGAGCGCTAATGCGGCACTTTCCCTTTGCTCGCATTTTAATGCTATAGCAGTGCCGGAAGAACTTGAAAAAGATGTCCCTTTTTTAAAGAAAATTATAGATGTGCGAAACTGGACGGAAGAAGATGTGTACACCAAATATCATGATTCGTTAAGTAAAAGAATTATAACCTACCAAAAGGAAGAAAACGAGACTTATTTGGGCGATTACGGGGTATTTGCTAACGCATTCAGGTTTTATGAGCCAATAACCAACGCTTTTACCCAGTCAGTTTTTAAAGACATGAAGGCTAACTCTGCTCTATTAGGCTGGGGCGATGACGAGCACGAACTTGTAAGGGCGACATCCAGAAATTCCATTATGGTGCATGCGGCCGATTATGCCAATAATCTTTCGGTGCTCACCAATATTGATGCTTCGTACGACCAACAGGATAGCCCGGTAACATTTGATACCAGTAACTCGAAGGTACATACTGTTTGTTTCCTGATGACTGATGGAGATAATATACAATGGATGACCCATAGTTTTGCTACATCCAAAAAATGGTATAATGCAGACGACAGGGGTTCCATGCCGCTTGGCTGGACTGTTTCGCCCGCGTTAAGTGAGCTTGCCCCGCCCATTATGAAATACCTGTACGATAATGCCTATAACAGCACCACCGGCAGGGATTATTTTGTTGCGGCGCCTTCCGGGTTAGGCTATCTATTTCCGGATGGCTACCCCGAAATGCTGAGTAATAGCGAGTTGTTGAACAAGTATATGAAGAAGGCCGATTTGAATATTGTAAACGTGATTGGCAATTTGCGAAACCCTGACCTTACCGCTTACGCGCAGTGCAGCAAT
>CAISWS010000323.1 GCA_903889265.1 uncultured Bacteroidota bacterium | reverse complement strand
GTTTTATGTTTAGTACTTTCCTATTGAATACTTTCTGCAATCAGTTTATATTATTAAAAAAGAGCTAATCAGTCTAAATACTTTATACTAAATACAGGTTTCCTCTATTTCTTATTCTGGTATAAAGCCAATGTATTTTGCAAAGTAAGTATCTGTTGATTCTTATCTTTTACATCATCCTGGCAGGTCTTTAAATCATCTTTTACCTTCTTCAGGTCGTCTGAAGCATTTCCGCTGCCGGCGCTTTTATTGATAGAGCTTACCGCAATACCATAACCCGTAACCACCTGGCCCGATAGTTTACCGGTAAACGAAACCGAATCCTTTTTAGCCATATCAGAAAGGGCAGTAATTCCGTTACCCACTGCACTTGCTGCAATAGCATTGCCCGGGTTGCTTTGATATTGTATCAGGTTATTATTCAAATCGCCTATCTGGCTAATCAGCTTATTATCGCTTTGCACAGTTGCCTGCAGTTCATTTATCTGGTTTTTGTAGCCATCCAGCTCTGCCTTAGGCACCGCTGAAAAATCAAAATATACAGCAAACAGCACTAATATCAGTGTAAACACAAACAGTCCTGCAAACTTCAGTAATCCACTTGTTCTTTCCTGGGCATTCAATGGTTTCATTGTTCTCGGTTTTACTTTTTACTTGTCACTTTTAAATTAATCCAATAAAAAACTTCTCTTCTTCGGTGTTTCAACCACATCGGCTCCACGTGATGTAACTATCACATCCGTTTTCTTTTTATCGCCAATATAATCCAGCTTGCTCAGCTTGTTCATTACCGTTGAAAGCGTAACACTAAACGCTTCTATTTTTTCAATAGATTCGTTAATGTCCATGTGGTTATATTCAATGTTTACCAACTGGTCAACAATACCTTCAAATTCGCCCTGGTTTACTTCTACAATCCAGTCTTTAAAGTAATTCAGCATTTCTTCCTTACCGGTGCCGGCCTTCATATCCAGCGAGTTTTTAACCAGCCTTGCAAAGCTTGCAAAATACTCCACCATAAAAATAGGTGGCATCTCCGGCACAAACCATCTGAAATGGTGAATGTTGGTGCTCAGGTACCTCAACAGGTTTTCGGTAAAGAACAATACATTTTTAGCCAGTATATTCTGTTGGTCTTTGCGGTAAATCTTCTGCACTATCAGCGTTGCATCGCTCTCCAGCCTGCTCAGCATTTTGTCCAGGTCCTGGTAAATATCCATCAGGTCGCGGTGGTTGGTTACCTTGGCACAGGGCGGAATATACTTTTCAATAATTTCAACACCATTGCCCACTACTTTAAGTTTGCCTATGGTAATATGAAAAACACCGTTGGCAACCAGGTTAACCTGTTCTGCGGGCATTACGTTTATCTCATACTTGTAATCTGAAAAAGGATACCGTGGCGGGTTTTCCTCAGCGTTAGGTTCGCCCAGCGGCGATTTGGCAAAAGGGTTTACCGACAAAACAATATATAAAAACGTGCCGTGTGTTGAACCTGTCAGGTTATACTCAGCACTTAACGGCTTGCTCCGGCTCAGCGGGTTACCTGCTAAAACCTCAATGCGCACCCCTCCGGGTGTAATAGCCCTGCACTCATTTATTTTAACCCGCAAAAGGGTTGCCTTGTCAACATCTACAACATGGTCAATAGACTTTGAACTGCCGGGTGCAGGTTCAAGCAGGCCATAGTTATACGAGGTAAGGTTTATACCCGCCACATCGCGTAAACGGTCCGTAAACGCATTCTCCTGGTCTGAAAAATGACTACGTGTCAGTTTCATTCCATCTACCCAGTTTACGTTAAAATATTTGATAGTAGGCAGCATATGCTATTTTGTTAAACTCGTTCAGCTACAATAATATCGTTCTCCCTTACACCATTCTCCCTGATAGTAATGTCAGGATTGATATACCGTGCAGATTGATACCACTTGGGTTTAATATAAAAGTTCCAGCCATAAGGCTGTTTGTTCTCATCCAAAAACTCAATTTGCGTTCCGGCATTACGGTCGTTATACTGGTCAAGGAAGATGGGGAAGAACCGTCCAAATTCAAGTTTTAAAGGCAATTTGCTTCTTGATTTTATCAGTTCGGCGTTTTCATCCAAAGCTCTTGCCATCTGAAACTCAACCACAATAATGCTTTCATCATCCATCGCATCTTCAGGAATTTCCAGGTCCACCTCGCCGGATGGAAAATACCACATAGGATATACTTCTTCAGGTATCATCAGCATAAAATCAAAACACTTCACCACTAAAAACGGAACCAGGAATAAAATAAATGACGATGTAAAAAGAAGCGCGTAACCCTGTTTATTAAAGTGATTAAACACTACCACAAAAGCCAGGGCCCCAAGCATAGTGATATAGAGTGTAAAAACCAGCTCATGCCACAGCGACTCCTGCTCACTCCACGAGTTGAGCCTGTAAAGGGTAGCCACATGTATAATACCCAAAACCACGATACCGGCCTGTAAGCCCATAAAAAATTTCGATGCGCTGTCAATAGCCACCAGCCCGCTTAACCCAATAAGCGCAAAAATGAGCAGGGTAAGCACCGAGTAAATAATAAACACCTTAACACTCACCTCTTTCCCTTCCTCTTTCATAAAAAAGAAGGCTGTAGCGAAAAAGGCTGTAATGGTAAATAATACCGATGGCACTAAAAAGTCTAATCTCGAGAACATAATTTCTGAATTATAAGCGGGAGGTAAAACCTAACTTTCCATCCTCACCTTCACCTGACAAAATTAATTTTTCATGCTCAATATCCAACCAAATGCTGATATTAATGTCCAGCGCAACCGGAAACAAATACCTGCAGGCCAGGTCCAGCACTTTCCTGGCTTCGCCTCCGGGCATTAGCGTTACCAAATCCCCTTTTTTTACGTCTTTGATGCATATTTCTATCAAAGGTGTGTAATCCGGCACTTCATTTCCTATAATCAGGTCGGTTGTTAAATATCGTGAACCCAAAACATTACTGCCTGTATTATTGGCCACAGGCCTTGCCCGGTCGCTGAATTTTATTTCAATACGCTGATTCAACACAAACGAAAGAAGGGTTTGAGCCAGCTTCAAATCGCCCACCACCTTATGCGATACAGGCAACAACAATAACATTGCCGGCAAATACTTTTCCGACACATCACGCAATTCAGGCCAAATGTTTAAAAAAAGCTCGGCCTTAAACTGGTCAGCAAAACCCAGTAT
>CAISWS010000322.1 GCA_903889265.1 uncultured Bacteroidota bacterium | reverse complement strand
CATAGCCAGCCAGGTAGGTATTGCCGGTTATAACCAGGTTACTTAAAGCCATAATATCATTTACTTTTTCAGGCCTTTTTAACCATTGCAACGACCTGTTCGCTTCCGATACGGTATTCAACCAGATGGCATCGTCAAAATCAAGTATTATGCGCGCGCCGCTTTTTTTCAGCAGCCGTTCAAAAAATACCGAGCCGGTCATAAACGCCTCCCTGTAAATGAAAATAATATCAAAATTCCGGGCCCGTTGTACATCCCGCATCCTTCTCCAAAAGCCTTTTAAAAATATGCCTGCCTTATCAAACAGGCTTTGCGAATTATAAAGAGCATCATCCTCTGCCTTAGTAGCAATTAAGGGCGAGTAAACACAATGGAACCCGTTGTTTTCCAGAAACGGGATATACTGTTCGCAACGATAGCGTTGACCCGGGGAGCGGTTAAAACGATGCTGAACAATGAACAGAACTTTTGTTTTTTCAGCCACGGCTAATTAACTTTTCCTTTCTGGTAGTAATAATTAATCAAAATAATAGTGACAGCAAAAAACGGCAAAATAGGTGTTTTATACCTTACCAGTGCTCCATAGTTAAAGCTTGTCATTCCAATAGCCAGGGCTAGTATTATTATAAACGGAAAAGAGAACGAGAGGATAGGGTCGCCGGTTATCATGTCCCATATCTGATATACTTTACGGTTAAAAATTATTTTTAGGATTAGATAAAAGAACACCATGCTTTCAACACCTGAAAGCAGCATAACAGGACTGCGTATCTGCCATATAAAAGGGCCAAAAAGTGTAATCAATATGGCCATGGGGGCCTGCCTTAATATACCGGCCGGCGTATAGGAAACATCGCCACCCAGGCTGTATGACGACCCCCCTTCCGTTTGTGCAAGATGGGTATGCCAGCTGTGGAACCCTTCGGCCTTCTTTTCAAGCTGATCAATCTTGTAAGACTCCACCGAGTCTCCCAGGCTCTTAACAAAAAAATAGGACGCGCCTCCTCCACCTGCCAGTAATATGGGCCCAATGAGAAACCTTAAAACAGAACTCTTTATTTTAGATCTATAGTTGGTCATAGTCATCATCATTACGCATGGGATAAGTGTAAACAGGATAAAGCCCCTGATAAGTGCGGTTACATAAGCGGCTACCAAAAACATTATTAAGTCGCGTATACGGAACTCCCGCTTTATTACCATGTTGTAATAAGAAGTAAAAAAGAGCAGGATGGCACCGAACATGATGGTGTCTTTACCAATTCCGGAGCCCCAGAAAATAGCAGATGGCACCATCAAAAAGGCATACGAGAACTGTTTGTGCAAAACGGGGTAAAGTGAAACCATAAGCTTAAACGCGCGCCACACAAACTGATAACATATAAAGGCGAACATAAAGGTTAACACCATAAAGGAATTACAACTGAATATATTCAGTACGCCGGCAATCCGTATTGTGGTGAGGGTGGCACTACCTTTGGCAAGGTAACTGGTACCAGTAGACCTGGTTTCGGCTAAAAGAATTTCGGGATAATGATTGTAAAGGCCAAAAATAAACTTGAAGAACCACAGCGGATCTATCACCAGCAGTTTCATAACCGGGCTGGCATCATCATAGTAAGCAATAGTATCGCCACCTTTATAATAAAACAGGTATATAAAGGCAAACGAAAACGCCCCAAAAAATTTGTAATTGAGCCCCTTAATGTAGTAACGCGCATAAAGAGGATCGTGTCGGTTGGCCCTTACGGTTCTTTGTGCATAAAAATAAAACAGGCCTAAATAAAAGGGAACCAGAAAAACGTCAAGGATGGTCATATAGCTGAACGAAGTTAAAGGATTATTTCATCTTTGCCTTAAAGCAGTAATCAGGAGGACATATGTGTGGAATTGCAGGTTATTTTTGTAAAAACGCAGAACATGGGTACCAAACCACCCTTAGGGAGGCTATACAAACGCTTTCAAAGCGAGGGCCTGATGTTCAAAACAGCGTTACCCTTTCGCCAAATGTTGGCTTTGCCCATGCAAGGCTTTCGATCCTGGATGTTTCAGCGGCCGGTAACCAGCCGATGCAAAACGCCGAAGGCACATTTACTATTATTTTTAACGGGGAGATATTTAATTTCCGTGAGTTGCATCAGAAGCATTTAACCGATGTAAAAATGCATTCCGGGTCAGACACGGAGGTGTTGCTGCAGCTTTATATTAAAATGGGCAAGGCCTGTGTACAGCATTTAAACGGTTTTTTTGCATTTGCTATTTATGACCACCGGAAAGGCGAGATTTTTCTGGCCCGCGACCGCTTTGGCATAAAACCGATGCATATTTACCGCGATGACAACCAGGTGCTTTTCTCATCGGAACTGAAGGCCCTTTTTAAATTTCCTTTTAAAAAAGAAATTGACCCCGATACGCTTTTGCTTTACCTGCAACTCAACTATGTTCCGGGTACGGCATCGATGTTGAAACATGTTCAAAAGCTTGCCCCCGGGCACATGGCAGTTATAGATGCAAAGGGAAATTTGAGTTTTGAAAGGTATTATTCAACCCCGTATAAGCCAGGCACAAAGGTTAAAGCAGCGTTTGATTATAATACAGCTAAAAGCAAACTCCGGAGGTTAATTGAAGAGGCTGTTGAACGCAGGCTTGTATCTGACGTGCCTTTGGGTACTTTTTTAAGCGGGGGCATTGATTCATCCATTATCAGTGCCTGTGCGGTGAAGCATGTACCCGACCTGAATACCTTTTCGCTCGGTTATAAGGATGACCCTTATTTTGACGAAACACAATATGCCAACCTGGTAGCGACAAAGCTTAAAACAAAACACACCGTATTTTCCGTTACAACGGATGAAATGTTTGAACATATCTTTTCGGTGCTTGATTACCTGGACGAACCATTTGCAGATTCATCGGCCATTGCCGTTTATATGTTAAGCCAAAAAACCCGGCAAAGGGTAACGGTTGCGCTATCAGGCGATGGGGGCGATGAGTTATTCGCTGGTTATAATAAACATAAGGCCGAACAAAACGCGCGTAAACATAACATTGTAAATATATTACTGAAAGGCAGCCTGCCTGTATTAAAATTATTGCCACAATCGAGGCATTCGAAATTTACTAATCTGTTCAGGCAGTTAGAGCGGTACAGCGAAGGGCTTCGACTAGAGCCGGCGCAGCGGTACTGGAAATGGTGTTCATTAACCAGCCCTGAGGCAGCTCTCGGCCTGTTAAAAAACACTCCTGCCAATAATTATGCCGATGCTGAAAAGAGAAAGCAGATGTTTTTAAACCTGGTGACAAAAGAAGGTGACCTGAACGATATTCTATTTGCCGACCTGAACCTGGTATTACCCGGTGATATGCTTACTAAAGTTGACCTGATGAGTATGGCCAACAGCCTGGAAGTAAGGGTGCCGCTGCTGGATTATACGGTGGTAGACTTCGCCTTTACGTTACCGGTTGATTACAAGATTTCAGGCGGCGTTACAAAAAGAATTTTGAAGGATGCTTTTATGGATGTGCTGCCTGAAGAAATATTTACAAGGCCCAAACACGGATTTGAAGTTCCTCTTTTGCGATGGATGCAAACGGGCCTCAGAAGCCTGATAGAAGATGATTTGCTTAAAAAAGAGTTTATTGATGAGCAGAATATTTTTGATTACCGGCAGGTAGAAATTTTAAAGCAAAAACTATTCTCCAACAACCCCGGAGATGCCCATGCCACCATCTGGAGCCTTGTGGTTTTTCAATACTGGTATAAAAAATATCTACAGCCCGATGCCTAAAGTGCTTAGAATAATTAACCGCTTAAACCTTGGCGGGCCAACATTTAACGCCGCTTACCTCAGCAAATTTCTTGCGCCCGAGTTTGAAACCTTATTGGTATCGGGCATGAAAGCTGACAGTGAAGAAAGCTCGGAGTTTATTGTAAAGAACCTTGACCTTAAACCGGTATATATTCCGGAGATGTACCGGGAGTTAAACCCTTTCCGCGATTATAAATCGTATTTTAAAATCAGAAAACTAATCAGGGACTTTAAACCTGATATTGTGCACACACATGCCGCCAAAGCGGGCGCTGTAGGGCGCCTTGCTGCTGCGCATGAGGGGGTGCCCGTTATTATCCATACCTTCCATGGGCACGTATTCCATTCTTATTTCAGTCCTGCCAAAACCAGGGTGTTTCTTGAAATTGAAAGATATCTGGCTAAAAAAACCACAAAAATTGTAACCCTCAGTGAAATTCAAAAGCATGAGTTAAGCAGTATTTACAAAGTAGCGCCCGCGCAGAAATTTGAAATAATACCATTGGGTTTCGACCTTGAAAAATTTGAAACCGGACAGGATGAAAAGCGAAAAAAATTCAGGCAGGCATACAACCTTGATGACAATGAAATAGCGATTGGAATAGTAGGCCGCCTTGTGCCTATCAAAAACCATAAACTGTTTTTAAAGGCATTAAGCATTGTTGCCGCTAAAACAAGCAAACAGATACGGGCATTTATTATAGGAGATGGCGATGAGCGGAGTAATATTGAGTTGTATGCAAAAGAGCTTGGCCTGCAGTTTAACAATAGTGATCTGAAACAAAAGAACATACTTACCTTTACCAGCTGGATTAAGGATATAGATGTTTCGAATGCCGGTATGGACATGATAGCTTTAACTTCAAACAATGAGGGAACACCGGTAAGCCTTATTGAGGCCCAGGCATCGGGTAAGCCAATTGTATCTACTTCAATTGGTGGAATTGAAGATATAGTAATACAAAACAGAACCGCGCTGCTATCGGCAATAAACGACGAACAAATGCTGGCGGCAAACCTGCTAAAGCTGATTGAAGATGATGTGTTACGGGAATCCTTTTCGGCCACCGGGGCTGATTTTGTACGCAATAAATTCAGCTACCAGAGACTGTGCCGCGACATGGCAGGTTTTTATAATTCTTTATTGAGGCGGTAATTAAAGGCTTAAAATGCAAATGCCTTCCTTTTTTTTCATAGGTTTGTAGCTTATAAAGTACATGAAACAAGTCTTCGGAATATTTTTGATTGTTGCCCTGCTTATTTCAATCCCCTCCTGCAGAGTGCTTTATCCAAACCTGATGTTTCAGCAAAAGCAGTATCAGTATTTTGAACTGGCACAGAAGCAAATTGACCAATACGTTATTCAGCCGGGCGATGAAATAAGCTTGCGTGTTTATGCCCGCGATGGATTCAGGTTGGTGGATGTGGTTGGCTCAGTTGGTGGGGCAACTGGTACTTCAATCAACAGTTCGGCCAGCGCAACAAACTCGGCATCTACAATAGGTTTAACTTACCTGACGGATAATGAGGGCTTTGTAAGACTACCAATTGTTGGGGAGCTTTTTGTAAAGGGGTATACCGAGAAGGAGCTTAACCGAATACTGGCTGATAAACTTGCAGGTTTGTTTGTTGACCCGTTTGTTGTTGCCAGGGTTGAAAACAGGCGGGCACTTGTTTTTAGGGGCTCAAGCGGTGGGGTAGTAAGCTTAAATGCGGGGCCAACTAATTTACTGGAGGTAATTGCAAAATCGGGTGGCCTTACTGAAAACTCAAAAGCCTATAAGATTAAGGTGATAAGGGGAGACATGAAAAACCCACAGGTAATTTTAATTGACCTTTCCACACTTGAAGGGATGCGAAAGGCTGATTTGATTGTTCAATCGAATGATATTATTTATATTGAAGAAAAGAGGCCAAGTATAGCATCACAACTTTTAACCGAAATCAGTCCTTATTTGGGATTTGTAACCACCATAGCAACTCTGGTACTTTTGGCAAAAACCTATGGAAAATAAAGAACTTACAGCTGAGACGAAGGCTGACTCCAGTCCGGTTGATGATTTCAACCTTGGGTTGCTTTTGTACATCGTCAATAAATCGATTATCTGGCTTATTCTTATTATTATCATCTCGGTTTCACTTTCGGTTATTTACCTTCGTTATACACCCCGTGTTTACCAGGCATCAACTACACTGATTCTTAAACAACAAAAAACAGCCCAGATATTAGGTGTAAAAACGGTACTCGACAACCAGGATATTTCGGATGTTAACCGCGAAATACAACTGATAAAATCAAATCTTTTTGCAGAAAAGGTTGTAAACAGTTTGCCGCTTGAGGTGGGCTATTTTAGGGAGGGAAAAACCAAATTTGTTAATACAGAGTTATATACCGCCTCGCCTTTTCAGGTTATAGGGACGTATAAAAGCGAAGAAATTTTAAATGTACCTATTTATATAAAATTTTTAGGTAAAGGAAAGATATATCTCACTTTTAGCCTGGATGGTAAAGACCATGAGTATACCGAGGATAGTATTAATGACCAGTACCTTTCGGCCAGGATTATTATTAAAAAAGATGCAGGTAAAGATCAGGACCTTGCCAGCGACATTTATTATTTTAAGTTTTTGGATAAAAATGATTTGATTGACGAAGTAACAAATAAGCTGGAGGTTAACCCCATAGACCCGGCAACCAAACTGATTGAGTTAACCTATAAAGACAGGAACCCGGATAAGGCGCATGATATAATAGCGGCGGTTGCAGACCAATTTGTGAAATATGATATTGAGCTTAAAGGCGAAAGTTTTCAGAATATCCTGAAATTTATTGATAGCCAGATAGACACATTTGGCCTTCAGTTTGACCGGTTCCAGGATTCAGTAACGGCTGAACGGATTAAGGACGGCTACCTTGAACATGATGATGATTATTTAGCCACGCTTTCGGATAAAACAACCGAGTATGAAGGGCGGTTCCGCGATTTTGAATACGATATTGCGCTGATGCAAACCCTGAAGCAGTTACTGGTGGTTAATAAGGAATATGCCAACCTGCCCAGTATTAAATTTAAGCTTACAACAGTAAGTTTTGATAACGAAGTAGGGCATATCAATGAACTTCAGCAGCAGCGGAATGCCATATTAATGGATGCTACGCCTGAGCATCCGCAGATAAGGCTTATTGACCGGCAAATTGAAGATGCCAAGATAAGGCTTAATAAAAACCTTGATAATTCCCTGGATGCTTTAAGAAGCGAATTTGTTTTGCTAAAGGAGGAATATCAAAAATACCTGGATGAACTTTTGCGTATGCCGGCGTTGCAAAGCAAATACGAAAGGCTGGAGAAAATGGCCCAGATAAGAAATGACTTTGTAAATAATTTATTTGCCCAAAAATCTGATTACCTGATTGCGGGAGCTGGTATCGTTTCGGATTATGTGGTACTGGAAAAGGCGAAAAGCAACCCTAACCCGGTTTCGCCAAACGAACCGATGATAAAACTGACAGGTTTTTTTGTCGGAATTATCCTCGGATTCCTGATGATAGTTATCCGGTATCTTTTGCACAACACCATTACCTCTATTGAAGACGTTGAAAAAAACACCCATGCTGCACTTTTAGGGGTTATACCGCGCTATAAAGAGGAACTGGAGAGGTCGCAGGTGGTGGTAACCCAGGATCCCAAATCGGCTATTACGGAGTCCTTCAGGGCGGTAAGAACAAATCTTCAGTTTATTTCAAATACCCCCGGCTCAAAGGTGCTTTCAACAACCTCAACTATACCGGGTGAAGGAAAAACATTTGTATCGCTGAATATTGCGGCTATTCTTACCCTGCTGAACAAGAAGGTGGTTATCCTTGACTTTGACATGCGTAAACCAAGGCTGGATAAGATATTTGATGTTGAAAGCCATAGGGGCGTGAGTACCATATTGAGCGGCCAAACCAAGGTGGATGATTGTATTATGGAATCAGGCATTCCTAATCTTGATTTTATTACTTCAGGCCCGGTGCCGCCCAATCCATCAGAATTAATTTTGCTACCAAAGCTTCCCGAGGTTCTGGAGTACCTGAAAACAAAATACGATTACATTATTATTGATACCCCGCCTATAGGCTTGGTAACCGATGCTTTGGAAATTCTTAAAATTTCGGATTACCCGGTTTATATTTTACGGGCGGCATATTCAAACCGGTCTTTTGTGCATTCAATTAACCGGACCATTAGTGAAAGCAAGGTTAAAAACCTTTCGGTTATTATTAATGATTTCGGGCGCGGTGCTTCGGGTTATGGATATGGTTACGGAAATACTTATGGCTATAACTATGGTTATGGATATGGTTACGGTTATGGTTATTACGGAAGCAAGTACGGCGAAGGTTATTATACCACTGAAAACAAGCGGAAGCCGAAATCGTGGTTGTCAAGAATTTTAGGCGAGAAATAAAAAAGTATGATTTTGGATCCCCAATATCTGGTTACATTTTTAGCGCTTTTCTTTTTGATAAGCGCCTTCTTCTCGTTTTTGATAAACTGGCTTTTTTTAAAGTTCTCGTTCAATTTAGGGGCACGCAACGAAGGGGAAATAAACCAGGTAAGATGGTCGGCAAATATAAAACCGGCGATAGGGGGCATTTCGTTCTTTATTGTTTTTTTGATTTCGATTTCTGTTATAGGCACCCTGCCACGGCAAACCGATTACCTGCTGGATAAGCACCTGATAGGCATTATTGCCTCTACCAGCCTGGGCTTTATACTGGGCCTGGCTGATGACGCCTACAACACCAACCCGCTGGCAAAATTTATTTTACAGTTATCGTGCGCATTTATCCTGATTATTTCGGATGTATACATCCGGGTATCGGGCAGCCCTGCGCTTGATTTTATTATTACCATTGTTTGGGTAATAGGCCTGATGAATTCGATAAACATGCTGGACAATATGGATGCCATTACTACCAGTATTTCGATGTGCATTATTACCAGCCTGATTGTAATTATTGCTTTAAGCGCACCGGCGCTGAGCGCTTTTTACCTGGTTATGCTGATTGGTGTGCTTGGAGCGCTTTCGGGTTTTTTATTTTTTAACTGGCATCCTTCGCGCATTTATATGGGCGATACGGGAAGCCAGTTTTTGGGGGTATTTCTGGCATCTACCAGCATCCTTTTTTTCTGGAATTTTAAGGACCCCACCGATGTTACGGTTTTTATTCAGTTAAGGCAATTTGTGGTGCCTATGCTTTTGTTTATTGTGCCTTTGATTGATACTACTACCGTTACATTCCGCCGGCTGATGCGCAGGCAATCGCCGTTTGTAGGGGGTAAAGACCATATTACTCACCATTTGGCTTACCTGGGGCTTTCAGATACCATGGTAGCTGTTACACTGATTATTACTTCGCTTATACCGCTTCCGTTTGTAATGCTGCTGGTTTTAAACATTGTGCCTTGGGGCGGATGGGTTACGGTGGCGGCCTTTGGTTATTTTGCAATGGTGTTTACTATCTTCCAGTTACTGTATAACAAGGGCGCCAAAAAACAAGCGCTGAAGCTACAGGCTAAGGCCGCCGCAGTTGCTACCAAAGGCTAAATACAATGGAACGCTGATTTATTATGATTAATACAGTGGTTATTTTTGCTAACTGGTGCCGTTTATCCTTCTGTAATCTTACTAATCTTTAAGCTGGCATTGGCCGTTTAGTAAGGAGAACATTGCATTCAAAATCATAATTCCATCATAAGAATCATAATAAACCAGCGTTCTATTGGGTTGTTTTAATGCCATGTGCATAACAGATGTTGAAAATTGAGATTTTAAAAAAGCGGATTCCGGGAAAAGTTTCTGCTACTTTTAGAAAACCAAACAACCGCTTATGGAACCAATACTAAAATCGAAATGGAGAAAGTTAGACGGTGCCAGGATTGATTTACCCATTATGGATGCCGTTGAAAATGCCCTGATTAAGGAAAAGGAACTTGGAAATAAAATTAAAGTTTGTATTGGTACCGATAGCCAGGTACGTGGCCTGGAAACGGAGTTTGCCACTGTAATTGTTATTTTACGCAAAGGCCGCGGAGGCTTTATGTTTATTAATAACGATAAAACAAAAAACAAAATGAGCCTGAAAGAGCGCATGCTGGTGGAGGTTTCGCGCTCTATTGATATTGCTTACCATCTGTGCCCGCTGTTTGACAAATACGGCACCGAACTTGAAGTACATGCCGATATTAATACTAACCCGCGCTTTGGCTCAAATACGGCTTTAACCGAGGCTATGGGCTATATCCTGAGCATGGGCTTTACGTTTAAAGCTAAGCCGGATGCGGTGGCTGCAAGTTGTTGTGCGAATAAGGTTGTGTAGGGCGGCCTCAACCCCCTGCTCCCGCGAAACGCGGGATAAAACATGGGCGACATCCCCCTTCGCCATTTTCAGAGCAAAATAGAGAAGGGGAAGCCATAATTGGGTGGGCGGCGATTGAAAATGTTGTTTGTTGAAGAGGTTGGATAGGCCAATTTGCAGCGCTTTTTTCGACTTCACGCATTTTGATTGAAGCATTAATTGGCTTGAGGGAAAAGCGGATTTTAGGGCAGTTACAATTGAAAATAAACGGTAAGCAACTGTCACCATGTTGAAACCGTTAAGATAACTGATAATCAATAATTTAAGCAAATTAAAATGATACCGTTCGTATACGGTGTCATCGGGGAATAGACTTCTTTGGAAAATACCCAAAATACAGTTAGCGCACGGAGAAAATACAGAGTTAACCGCCGGGTAATAAAAAATGATGAAATGCATTTTCAATATTTTCCGGATAGATGTAATCAAAAAGTGCTGGATTGGTTTTAATTAAAACAGGTGTTTTAAAGCACAAACGTTTGGTAACATTTAAAACAGCCTATATTCGGAGCTTAAACTCCCTTAAAATCGTTTCAACATTAAGTCTTGCATAACCTTTACTTAACATTGTAGCAGTACCTTCGCAGCAAATTTATTTACATGGACGTAACAGACGTAAAGATCCTGCTGGTTGATGATGAGGTGGATGTGTTGGACTTTATGAAGTATAACCTTGAAAAAGAAGGCTTTTGGGTTTACACTGCCCGCGATGGCGTTGAAGCTATTGCCCTTGCCAAAAAAGTAAGCCCCCAGCTGATTATACTTGACCTGATGATGCCCAAGCTGGATGGCATTGAAACGTGCCGGGAGCTACGTGCTATGCCGGAGTTTAAAAATACCCTGATTACCTTTTTAACTGCACGTGATGAAGACTACTCGCAAATTGCAGGGTTTGAAGTAGGGGCCGATGATTATATAACCAAACCCATTAAGCCCCGTGTTTTTATAAGCCGTATACGCGCCCTTTTACGCAGGCTTGAAACCAGCGAAGGCGGCACCAAATTAAACATAGGCGATATTGAAATTGACCGCGAACGTTACCTGGTATTAAAAGCGGGCAGAGAAATAAACCTTCCGCGCAAGGAGTTTGAATTAATGAACCTGCTTGCCAGCAAGCCCGGCCGTGTTTTTAAACGCGAAGAAATTTTAAGCCGTGTTTGGGGCAACGATACCATTGTAGGCGACCGCACTATTGATGTACATATCCGGAAACTGCGCGAAAAAATAGGCGACGATTACTTTAAAACCATTAAAGGAATTGGTTATAAGTTTGATGCGTAAATCCATAGGGAAATTAACCACTAAGGCACTAAGGACACAAAGAACCACTAAGTTAAATAAATTGAGAAGGCAAATGGAGGGTTAAACCAACCATTTGCCTTCTTGTATTTTAAACTTAATCAGTATTCTAAGTGAAACTTAATGCCCTTAGTGCCTTAGTGGTTAATTTCTCTACTCATTTCTCCAACTTGCCAAGCTCATATTGCTTGCTGAATTTTTTTTCGGCCCAGTCAAATCTTTCCCAGTAGTTATTTTCTGTCATGGTAAGATGTGAGTAAAGTGAATCGGCCATAAAAGCCTGCTGGTCTGTGAATGCGCTGTCGCTCAGAGTTTTCACAAAAGGGGTAAAATCATTATCCAGCGTTGTCCGGTAAAAGCCTAATAGTTCAAGCGAGTAATGTTTGAGCAGGGTATCGCCATCAAAATTTCCGGCATCATTGATTTTTGCAATGGTGCGGTCTACCAGGCTTGAGTATTGCTGCTGGGCTTTCATTATCCGGCTTTTTTCGTGGCTCTGAACGGCATCGCCATACTCCAGTGAGCTGTCAATAACAACCTGAACCGAATGCAATAAATTATCGTGGTAAGCTTTGGCATTTTTAGCCTTTTGATTACATGCGCTAAAAAGCAAAGCCACCGCTAAAGCACTAAAAAGGACAGGTATAACTTTCATGTGAAATACTTTAGATTAAAAAATGTGTTTTTAAAGGCCGTTTGCCCTAATCTTTACGGGCTACAAGCTAAACAATAACTACTAATTTACGTTTACTAAAAAATTGAAGGCAGGCTGCAAAATATGGATTATTGTCATCGCTTTTCTTTACGCAAAGGACTCAGGCGCAGCCTCGTTAACCCCCGCCGATTCTGCCGCCTTTGATTTATACGAAAGCGAGAAGCTGAACGAGCTTAGCCGTATTCACTTTGAAAAAAACCGTATTGCCAACGATTTTAAAGATGCAGATGCCCGGTTTTTTTCACTAGCGGATAGTGTAACTGATTTTATTTTACGCCAGCCGGTTACCAAAGAAAAGCGCAACCTTTACCTGTTGCGCCTGCAGCTTTTTTTAACCAATATAAACCGGTATTACAGCGATAGTTATTTTAAAAACGGCACCTACCTGGCGCTGTTAACTTACTACCCCGCGATGATTGAGTGGGATGAAAAGGATGACCTTACAAGTAACGTAAAACGTTACTCGGCCTTTACGGTAAAGGCCATGCGGTTAATACCTAACGAAACTGCCGCAGAAGATTTTCTGGTTGATTACATGAACGACAACCCGGATGATGTGTTCAGGTATGCCGAAGAATTTGACGACCGGCATTTTGCTTTACGCGTACTTGAAAAAGCCACCAGGCTGGCACCTGAATCGGCAAAGCGATATTATACATCAGGTAATACCGTAAGTGATTTATTGAAGACCAGTAAAGACCCATACGTAAAAAAATCGCTGGAGATTTATAATACCTACGGGTTAAGGTCAAGGGCTTACCTGCTGCTGGATGAAATTGTGAAAAACAATATGAGCCTGGAGGCGGCCGATTCTATTGGCAATCATCCGGCACAGATGTTCAGGTTGCAGGTGCAGTTGTGCATGCAGTACGATGCACCCATTACCTACTCCACCAACCGGTTTATTGATATGTATTGCGTTGAAACCATGCGCAAAATAAACCAGGAGGCCTTTGGCAATGGTTACATATACACCGCATTTGAACAGAACACACCCGAAGAAATGTTTCAGCTGCTTACCTATGGGCATAAGGAGACTACTACCAAAACTTTTCCGGAGTTGTTTGAGTTAATGCAAAAGAAGGTAAACGGAAAAACCGTTAGCAGCGGAATGATAGCCAACATGGATAAAGAGAAGCTGAAAAGCTTTGTCATTTTCTGCTACAAAAATAAAGTGTTGGACCGCCTGCTTGCGTTGGTTGACGATTCGAAAAAAGATTACCTGTTGAGCCTAACAACTTACGAGGAAAAAGAGGCACCGGTACCACCTGCCAAAACCTTTACCACACAAGATGAAATAGCCAGCAACCGGCCTGAGGACGTAAGTCCGAAAAAGGTGGTGGCGGCAAGGCCGCCCAAAGCAGTGCCGGCCGATACGGCTACCGCAATTTCCCCGGCAAAAAGGGATACGCAGGTTTATTCTTCAGCAATAGCTAATGTACCAGCCAGAACAATAACAGGCCAGCCGGCCACTGGCAGCCAGGGCACCGTCAACACCTCTTTGCCAGTTACAAACGGGGCACCGGTAAATGCGCCTGTAAATAAAACCGCTGTGCCCGCGGTTGTTAAGCCAGCTGATATACCGGTTGTTGCTTCGGCAAAACCGAAGACTGAAATTGCTGCGGCAGTTCCACCTCCCGCTGCGGCAAAGTTGCCTGCTGCTGCAAGCGCCAAGGATGTTGCACCAGTGCCGGCACCTGAGGTTATTGTACCGGTAAAAATTGTTTTGGATGAACGCACCAAGGCTATTATGGGACTTAAAAAGAATATTCTGCAATCGATTCAGAACATCCATAGCTTTATCAATAAAGATTACGCGGAGGAAATACTGATGTACGCGGCACAAAAAGAACCGGACGAGCTTTTTAAAAAAATAAATGATTTTAAAGGGAAGTTTTACTGCAAAAGGTTGCTGGAAGAATGTGCGGTAAACGCACCGGTATCGCTGAAGAGATATTTATACAACCCTCACGAAATGGTAAATTACATTTTGGGCTACAGCCAGAACCCGGTGGTGAAAAAAGTGTTTGAAATTAACCCGCAGCTGGGTTACCGTAGTAAACCCCTGCTTTTGCTGGATGAAATTGTTGATGGCAAGTTAAGCGTTAAAGAAGCAATAGACATCAGCAACGACCCTAATGAGCTGTTTGGCCGGGTAGTTAAAATGATATCGAGGCCCAGGTATATTGGCCGGTACAGCATTAACCGCGAAATGCGCGATTACAGTTTAAGGTTTATCCGCGAAATAAACGACAAGATAGCAACCGGTGCACCGCAGCCTTTTTCATCAGTTGAAAATTTTGGTTCGGCGGACCTTTATTTTTTGATGTTGTACGGACGGGATGAGGTTTTTACCTCAACCTTTAACGGGCTTTTTAACCGCTTTATACAAAAGCTGCCTAAAGACAATGGCGATGCCTTTCTGGCCTCGGTAAGTTATAACCAGTTTCGCGATTTTCTTTCGCTATGCGCTAACTATGGCACCCTGGAGGAGTTTTTAACCAAATTTTCGCCGGAGGCTAAAAAGAAACTACTGCAATCGTATGTGGCTAAACTTGAAACTGAAAAAGATAACCTTTCGAGCCTTGTGCTGGTGGCTGAGGCTATTTCGAACCTGAAGGATAATACCCTGCTAACCGTTTTGCAGGAAGGCATTAAAAGGGAATACGAAAGGGTAAAAACATCCAAAGACCAGACGGGCATTGCTATTTACGGGGTATTGGCAAGTATGATTTCAGGCAATGCGATGGTTGATGCGGGCTGGTATCAGAAAATATCGCAGCAGTTTAAAATTTCGCCGTCGACAACGCTTGCCTCATCAGCCTTGTTTTTAGATGGGGCGGATTGTACCGAGCAAATGTTTTTTTACAATGATGATGATGGAAGAAGTTCCTTTATCAACTTTATGAACAGCTATAAAAACCTAAGCACGTGGGGCATAGATGACCGGAACAGTTATGTGCGGGTTTACTCGAAGCAGCAGAGGAAAGTGGAAATTTTTGCCAATAAACCCGGATCGGAAGAAAACGGAATTAATGCCATTGATGATTACCTGAAAGAAAATAAACTGACCCCTACGGTGGTGGTGCATCGGGGACACAGTTTTCATACCGAATCTACCTTAGAAAGAATACCAGCCTCTACTAAGTTGTTGTTTATAGGCTCGTGCGGGGGGTTCTATAAAATTTCTGTGGCACTTGAAAATGCACCGGAGGCGCATATTATTTCAACCAAGCAGGTGGGCACCAAAACGGTAAATGATATTATGCTGTTTGCCCTGAACGAGAACATAAGGGCGGGTAAAGACATTGACTGGAACGAATTTTGGAACAGGATGCACGACAAGCTGGGCAATAATCAATACTTTGGAGATTATGTACCGCCGCACAAAAACCTGGAAGCAATTTTTATTAGGGCGTATTATAAAATTTTAGGGGTATAGCAGATGCAGATTGCAGGGGCACATTTTTTTATATCCAAAGCTACATACCTGGCAGATGACTTACTTTTGCCAAATGGTTCCCATACTTCCCACCGCAGGTTTGGAAGTATGGAAATGTTCCCCTCTGGAGGGGGCCTAGGGGGAGGTGAGCCTGTTTGCAATTATCTGCTGCCTTTAGTTGGCCTGCGGTTTCTGCAGCAACCCGGAATCCTGTATTTCACCTTCAATTTAAGGGCAAACTATATTGGTAAAGACTCACCTCCCCCAACGCCCCCTCCAGAGGGGGACAGCTTCCGTTTTTCGCCTTGGCGAAAAACGGGAAGCTCACTTGTAGTGTTGAAGCCAGCGGTGCTGATATTGTTGCTGTTTCTTTTTGGCACACAAGGTTTTGCTGCCACCGATTCATTAACTGCAACCAAGGCAAAGGAAACCACATATGATGTAGCCACTGAACAACAGCGTATTGACCTTTTTGATGGAACAGAAGACCGGAAGGTTGATTTGGGCGATTCAGTTATCAGCGGTTATGCGGAGCGGGTTTATTTTAAGCTGGTGGATTCTATTCAAAGGCTGATAGATAAACATGGGGAGTTTGATGAGGCCAGAAAAGCTGAGCTACGCGATTACCTGGCAGCACAGTTGCATAAAGTAAACGCTGGCAATATATACTCGGTTAAGCGGTTTGATAACCAGTTCAGGTTTATGCTGGGTGAGTTGAACGCAGTATTAAAAAACAGGCTTTGCGCTTATCTTAAAACTAATATTATTCAGTCGTTCAATACCTTTAGTTTAATTAAAAACGAAGGCTGCGCTGATACTTTTTTGATTTATGCAGCACAAAGCCGGCCCGACCTGGTGTTTTTGAACTATAAGCAATACCAGGATAAAGATTATGCTTTGCACGTTTTGGAAGAGACCAGCAAAATTGCACCGGTTACCGTTAAGCGGTACTTTAATCCCAACGACCCTATTTACAAAGCGCTTAAAACAAGTAATGATACTGTTGTAAAAATCATACTCGAAATAAAAGACAAATACACCCGCAAAAGCAATGCCTATACCCTGATTGATGATATTGTAAACGGAAACCTGACCATGCAGCAGGCCGATGCTATAGGTAGTGACCCCGTCAAGTTTCTGCAAACCATGTTGCGCATACGGGCCCGTAAAAACCCCTTGGGTTCCCACTCCCTGGAAAGCGACCTGGAGATTTACTCGCTCAAATTTGTACGTGTTTTAAATGACCTGCATATGGAGAGCGACAAAGTAAGGTTCGCCTCTATTGAAAAATTTACGGCTGAGGAGCTTTATACCATGATGGTGTACAGCGAAGAAGAAATATTTACCAGCACCTTTAATGGCTTGTTTAACCGGATGATGGTAAAAATGGGCCCCGTGTCGGGTTTTGAGTTTTTGAAGGGAGTAGGCGATAACCGGTTCCGCACGTTTATAAAAATGTGTGCGGGGTTTGGCAAGCTGGGCACATTTTTGCAAAGCATGACGGCGGTTTATCAGCAAATGCTGATGATAAAATTTGCAGGAGGCCTGGGAGATTATAACGACTTGTCGCAAGCGGTAGAAGTGGCGGATGCTTTTGGTAGTATAACAGACTCGCTGGTGCTTAAAATTTTAAGGGGTACCATTAAGTTGGAATATATCAAGCAAAAGGGAGAAGGCAATGCCCACGGGGCTGCCATTTATGGCCTGCTCTCAAACCTGTTTGTTGACCGTAAGGTAGGCAGTGCCGATTGGTTTGGTTCGGTATCGAAACAATATGCTGTAACCAGCTTTGATAAAATAAGCAACGACAAGTTGTTTGGCCGCGATACGGTTGACCGCTGGCTGATATATTTTTATAATGACGAGGATGGTGAAGAGTCGTTCCGCACGTTTCTTAAATCCTTTACAGATAAAAACTGGAGTATTGCCGATTCGAGCACCTATGTTATCATTCAATCCAAAGAAGGGAAAAACGTTCAGATATATGCTAACAAGTGGAAGGATGAGTACGAAGGGCAGGCCGCTTTAGAGCGGATATTTGCCGATAATAATTACGAACCCAATGTAATGGTACACCGGGGACATAGCTATTACGCTTTTAAAACCATTGAGAAGGTGCGCGATAATACCCAGATTTTTGTTTTAGGCTCTTGCGGGGGATATCATAACCTGTCTACTATTATTGAGCGTTCGCCCGAAGTAAGTATTATATCCTCCAAGCAAATTGGCGCGCGGGCTGTTAACAACCCCATGTTAAAGCTGATGGCAGAATATATAAGGCAGGGGAAGGATATTGACTGGCAGTTACTCTGGAACGACCTGAGTATTGCCATCAATAAAAAGGAGAACCCCAAGGCTTATGAAAGGTACCTGGATTATATCCCGCCTCACAAAAACCTGGGGGCCATCTTTATCAAAACCTACAATAAAATGATGGAATTGTAGAAACACTGGGTTTCCGGGCAAAAGCCCGGAGACGCGATGCATTGCGTCTCTACGGTGTCAATTTATTCTTCTTTTTTCTTAGGGGCGGCAGCTTTTTTAGCAGGCGCTTTTTTTACGGTTGGCTTATCGGCGGCAGCCGCAACGGCAGCTTTAGGTGCTTTAGCTTTTTTTGCAGCCTCAATTGCAGGAGCAATAGATGCATCCTTATGCGGCCTTGACTTACCATATGAACCTTTGAATCTTTTTCCTTTGGCGGTTCTTTTATCTCCTCTTCCCATGTTCGTTAATTTTTTTAGTGCGGCAAATGTAATGGTTTTTGAGAGATGTGAAAGGGGGGAGTGATTCGTCCTGTAAGAACGTTTAGCTAACCAGGGCAGTTTTCACGGTTTCTTTTGCAATAATCGCTTTTTTATCTTCTCGGGATCCTGTTTACCACCCCAAAAGGATAACAGAATAATATCACCCTCAGACTCCTGATAAAACAACAAATAATCTTTTATCGCTATAAAACGCACTCCTTCAAAAGCGTTGGTATGCCGCTTTTGGGAGATAGAACAATTTCTTCAAGCGCTGATTGAACCAGCTTGCGCAATCTATTGGTATATATTTGCTAGGCATTTCGTTTGTTCCAATAGGTACAGGTCTTTTTAAATTCGGTCTTGGCGGTATCAGTCCAAATCACTTTTCCTTTATGAGCCATTGATTCAGTTCTTTTTGGAAATCCTCGTTCGACGTCAATCGGCCTGCTTTTACGTCCGCCAGACCACTTTTGATACCCGTGATTTGCCCCTCCGTTAGGCGATAAGGTTTACTATTATCTTCCTGACTGGCAACAAAACGATAAATAAGCTCTAAAACCTGTTTATCCTCTATTTTATCAAGCTTGCCCCTAATTTTTTTCTTTAACTCCGGTGTTGACATTGTTAGCCCTTTTCTCAAAGTTAAGCAATTATTTTTTTGTGCCCGGCCATCCCATCAGCCATATTCCGAATTTTGAAAGCGGGGTAAATCAATTAGCAAACAATCCGTTAAGGAGCGCTGCCAGTCTTAACCCTGCTAAGGCAAGCTCTTTTTCAATAAGGGGCCTGTTTTTACGACAATAGGCCGCATCAATTTCCGGGTTCTTAAAATCATATACCACTGGCAGGCTGGCCCGGCTTTCATTCAACCAGCCAATAATATCGGTTTTGGCAAGTTTTTTTAGTTCATCATCCGATTTTCCATCCAGTACGAACTGGCAATCCATTGCAGCCATACTATATTGTTTAATAATATCTGCAGACCAAACTCTGTGCAGGTTAGATTGCCTACCAAGAAAGCTGACAAAAACACTGTTTCCACCACGGTCTACCTGGTAACCCACGTGTAACGGATTATGTAAATCGCCCACCAGGTTGCAAAGAATTTTTAAATCCAATGCTATTTGCGCTTTGGGGTAATTGCCTCTGTTCTTCAATTCGGCAATCACCTTATTTAGCTCGCTTATAATATTTCCCTGGCTGGAGGGATTATAACTTTCGCCTTTTTCAATATTGATATAGTGGAAAGGCCTCAGATAGTTATAACTTGTATCGGCCCTTATATCTTCCATCCAGGCAGCGGCATCGGCTAAACTGGTTGCACCCAGGTAGGCCTGAAGACTGTCCAAAGTACGTTGGGTAACATATTTCTGAGCGATGTTACCGGTTATGCGGTGGCCCTCCTGCTCCCAACAAAAGCCTTCGAGGAAGAACGAGGAAAACAGGATTAACAACAGATAAACTTTATAGTGCTTCATTTACAAGTATAGAAAGATTTTAGCTATTAATTCTCTAAATCATCGTCAATTACTCCATAAGCCTTCCATATGCCGGTTAATTGCATGCTATAAACCAAAACGCCCCGAAACCAATGGCTTCAGGGCGTTTTAAAAGGGAAAAATGATTACCCTTTATTTACTTTTTTGGCAAGCTCAACGCCGGCTTTAAATTTTGCAACTTTCTTG
>CAISWS010000321.1 GCA_903889265.1 uncultured Bacteroidota bacterium | reverse complement strand
GAACGGCAATCGTGGTTAGCCTCGTAACAGGAAATCCGGGCAATTAAACATAGGTAACTGTGTATTCTTCAAAATTTGGCATGTAGTCATTGCAATTTTCCGCCAACACAACCGTCATACATTTACTACATTTATAAACTTCAGCTAAAATAAAATTACCATGGCCAATATACCCGATAAAAAAGTAAGAGCTATAATAACCGGCAGCACCGGAATGGTCGGCGAAGGCGTTTTACACGAATGCTTACTAAGCCCCAATGTAGAAGCCGTGCTGGTAATAAACCGCAATCCCTGCGGCGTAGTACATCCCAAACTAAAAGAAATTATCCTTAAAGACTTCTTCAACTTTTCTGCCATCGGAACCGAAGTATTGGGTTATAACGCCTGCTTCTTCTGTCTTGGTATTTCTTCCGTGGGTATAAGCGCAGAAGATTATTACAAAATGACCTATACACTCACAATAGGTGTGGCCCACGTGCTAAGCAAAGCAAATCCCGATATGACCTTCTGCTATGTCTCCGGTTCAGGTACCGATAGCAGCGAAAAAGGCCGCCTGGCCTGGGCCCGCGTAAAAGGCAAAACCGAAAACGATTTAATGAAACTGCATTTTAAACAGGTATATGCGTTCAGGCCCGGCTATATTCATCCAACTCCAGGATTAAAAAGAACAAACCCTTATTACAAATATATCACGTGGTTCTATCCAATAGGCAGGGCGCTTTTCCCTGGTATGGTTTCAACCCTCACCGAAATAGGCCAGGCAATGATACACACTGTAACACAAGGCTACGAAAAGAAAGTGCTGGAGGTAAAAGACATAGTCGCCCTGGCCAAAAGAACCTGAGTTCCGCTTAATGGTTAAAGATTAAACAGGCAAAGTTGGTTTTACTATTTTCGCCAGCTATGAAAACCATCGGGCTACCCCTGTTTATTGCATTAATAATTATTTATTCCGGCTGTACCTCCACTCAACATAACGGCGTTAATGCTTACCATAGTGCTTATGATGATACCAGCCTGCTGGTTCAGGCCGGCCCGGTATTAATGCCTTACAATCGCTACATCGACCCAGCGGGCACAGTCATCCGTTTTGGCGACCCTGAATATGAAAACCACAGTCTTGATTGCTGCTTACTTCCCGATGGTAAAACACTGGCTGTTGAAGACCGGTATGGAGTAACGTTTATTGATGTTCAAACACAAAAAACGCTTTTCCATTACAGTTACGATCAGGGCAAAAAAAGCAGACTGGCAAGTACCTACTCGGGCATCAAAGCGCTGACGATAAATAATGAAGTTCATATTTTCTGGAGCGCCACTAATACAGATAATAATCTTTCTGAAGTTTTAGATGCAATCTGGTCGGGCAATCAGGCAACACTGAGCAAAACATTTGAAATTAAACCGGTAGCCCCGTCCCCCATTGCCTTACCAAACGACATTGCAGTTAGCCTTGAAAACGGAGTCACCTATTTATATGTAGTACTCAACGGCAATAATCAGCTGATGAAAATAAACCTTCAAAGCAAGGAAACTGTTTGGGCCACTTCAACCGGTGTGGCACCCTACGGCGTTACAATTGCCAGCGGAAAAGCATACGTAACCAACTGGGCCGGCCCCATACCAACCGACACCACCCGCGAAACCGCCGGGGTACCCTACGGCAGCACCTATATCGACCACCGCACCGGTGGCACTTTAAACGGCACGGTATCTGTAATTGATTTAAAAGATGGAAAAGAAATAAAACAGGTAACCGTTGGCCTGCACCCCAACGCCATAATTAAAAGCCCGGATGAGCAGTTTGTTTATATCGCTAATGGTAACAGCGATTATGTTTCAGTTATCAGCACCAGTTCCAATACCGTGGTTGATTCCATATCTGTTAGCCTTAACCAAACCGGCCAATCCTTTATAGGTAGCTCGCCCAACGCTTTGTTATTCAGTAAAACCGATAGCAGGCTGTATGTTGCTAACGGAATGGATAACGCTTTAGCGGTTATAAGTTTAGGCGCTAAGTCTTCAGGTGCTATGGGTAACAACCGGTTACTTGGATTTATTCCAACCGAAGCCTATCCCGCCGGATTAACCTCCGATAACCAGAATATTTATGTAGCAAACCTGGAAGGCGAAGGCGCGAGGTTAAATATTAAAGGAAGCTACAACGCTCACCACATGGGCGCTACCGTATCCGTCATTCCAATTCCGAAAGATGAAGACATGCCCGCCCTTACTGCAAGAGTTGAAAAAGCAAACCTGATGTTCCGCACCAAACTTGCGCAGTTGTTACCGCGCACAGGTGTGAAACCAAAACCGGTGCCTGACAGAATAGGTGAGCCATCGTTATTAACTCACGTCATATATATCATTAAAGAAAACCGCAGCTACGACCAGGTATTAGGTGATTTGCCTCAGGGAAATGGTATGAAATCCCTCTGCGTTTTCGGCGATAGCATAACACCTAACGAGCATAAACTGGCAACGAGTTTTGAATTGATGGATAACTATTACGTATCGGGCAAATCCTCAGCCGAAGGCCATCAATGGACCGATGCCGCTATGACCTCCGATTATGTTGAGAAAAATGTGAGAGCCTGGTTTCGCAGTTATCCGCATGTTCAAAATGATGCACTGGTATATAATAAAGAAGGCTTTATATGGAACGATGCGCTCGACCATGGCAAAACGGTACGTATCTATGGCGAGGCCTGCGACCCTGAGTGGGACCGCCAGTATAAGTGGAAGGATATTTACACGCACTACCAGGATGGAAACCCCGTGGAGTTTAAGAACAAAACCACCATATCACGGGTAAGGCCAATCTTGTGTATGAGCAGCCCCTGCGCCGATACGCATGATTTCACTGATGTGATGCGCGCAGATGCCTTTATTAAAGAACTGAACCAATACGAACAAATGGATGGCGACCAGTGGCCGCAACTAATGGTAATGGCATTATCAGACGACCATACCGCCGGTTTAAATCAAAATTACCCAACCCCGCGCGCCATGGTGGCAAGCAACGATCTTGCCGTTGGAAAAATAATTGATGCCGTAACCCACAGCAAATTCTGGAAGAACACGGTAATATTTATTACCGAAGACGACAGCCAGGATGCCTGGGACCACGTATCGGCATACCGCACCACGGGCTTTGTTGTAAGTCCTTATTCCGGTTTACACAAAACCGTTCACACCAACTACAACCAAACCTGCATAGTCCGCACTATTGAACAGATACTGGGCATTCCACCCATGAACATTATTGATGCCACCGCAACCCCCATGTTTGATTGCTTCAAGAATGAGCCTGACACAGCAACCTACACAGCAGTAAAAAACAACATACCCCTTGATGAAAAAAATAAAGACCGCTCCGAACTCAGCGGCCAGCAACTCAACTACGCCATCCTAACCTCCACCCCCGAATATCAATACGTAGACCGCGGCAACGATGAACTGCTAAACCGTATAATGTGGTTTATGGCCAAAGGCAAACAACCCTATCCAAAAGCAATGACGCAAGGCGGAAAAGACAAAGATGATTGAGGTCGCCAAGACTGTTCGCTACTAATTATTTGACCCGGGTTTTATTCAAATCTCAATCCACTTAATCTTTCTATTTGGGTGTATTTTCATCCGGCATCTAAGCTATTTCCGTTAAAAAAATGATTCATACATAGCCAACAGAAAGAAACGCTGTATGAGACCAAAG
>CAISWS010000320.1 GCA_903889265.1 uncultured Bacteroidota bacterium | reverse complement strand
GCTCAGACCTGGAAACACAGAATAGCAGATTTCTCTCAGGAAGTTGGCGGAAAGAAAGGCCACCATACCGAAGAGTATCAAACAGAGCAGGCAAAAATTGCTATTGCCAAAGGCGGCATCTTCAAACTAAATCCCGGCGGAAGCGATCAAAAAAACTTTCTGCCTCACCCATATTCAGATTTTATTTACGCAATTATTATTGAGGAGTACGGATTGATAGGTGGCGCATTTATGGTATGCCTTTACCTGTTCTTTTTATACCGCTGCATTCGTATAGTTAAAGCAGCGCCGAAAGCTTTTGGTGCTTTGTTAGCCGTGGGTTTGGGAACGGCTTTAGTTATTCAGGCAATGATAAATATGGCAGTTGCTGTAAATTTAGTACCGGTAACAGGGGTTACACTTCCACTGGTAAGTATGGGCGGTAGCTCAGTAATTTTTACGTCCATAGCATTCGGAATTATTTTAAGTGTTAGCAGAAATGTTGAGCAGGAAGAGGAAGTAGCTTTAGCATAACGCATATATGAATGAGTTGCGTGTAATAATAAGCGGAGGGGGAACAGGGGGACACATTTTCCCGGCTATTGCAATTGCCAACGCGTTGAAGAAAAGAAAGCCGGAGGTGAAAATTTTGTTTGTAGGAGCGAATGGAAGAATGGAAATGGAGAAAGTGCCCCAGGCCGGTTACGAAATAAAGGGATTGAATATTGCAGGTTTTCAAAGAGGTTCGATAGTAAAAAATTTAGCGTTACCATTTAAACTGATAGGGAGTTTGTTAAAAGCAAATAACATAGTGAGGAGTTTTAAACCACAGGTTGCGGTGGGTGTTGGGGGTTATGCCAGCGGCCCGTTGCTGCGGGTTGCGGGCTTTGCCGACGTGCCAACCGTAATACAGGAACAGAACTCTTTTGCCGGTGTTACCAATAAGTTACTGGCAAAAAGCGCCAGCGTTATTTGCACCGCTTATGCGGGTATGGAAAAAGTTTTCCCGAAAGAGAAAATTGTAATAACAGGCAATCCCGTGCGTGCCGGTATTGCGGAAATGAAGAATGGCGGCAGTGAATTAAGGCCTGAAGCGTTCAAATATTTTGGCCTGAACCCTCAGCGCAAAACCGTGCTGATAATTGGCGGAAGTTTGGGCGCACGCACTTTAAACCAAAGCGTAGAAGCCGCCATCAACAGGATTAAAGAGGGTGAGGTGCAGATTTTATGGCAAACCGGCAAAACATACTTTGAGCATTGTCAAAAAATTGGAGAAGGTGTACCACAATTAAAAGTGCTCCAGTTTATCGACCGTATGGATTTGGCTTATGCTTGTGCCGATGTAATCGTATCACGCGCCGGAGCCCTTTCAATTTCCGAGTTGCAATTACTCGGCAAGCCGGTTATACTGGTGCCCTCACCAAATGTTACAGACGACCATCAAACATTTAATGCCATGGCCCTGGTAAGTGAAGGTGCGGCCATAATGATAAAAGACAGCGAAGCAAAACTGAATTTAATAGGCACCGCTTTTGATCTGCTGAAAAATGAAACTCAGCAAAAACAACTAAGTGCGGCTATCAGCAAAATGGGCATACCCGATGCGGCAGACAGAATTGTAGATGAAATTTTAAAAGTGAGCAAAAGCTAATCAGAAGTATATGACAAGCGATTTGAAAAGTATTAAGAAGTTATTTTTTCTGGGCATAGGCGGCATTGGCATGAGCGCCCTCGCGCGTTATTTCAAATCGCAGGGTGCTGAAGTAAGTGGTTACGACAAAACGCAAACACACTTAACCGACGAGCTGGAAAGTGAAGGCATCCATGTAATGTTTGAAGATGATGTGGAGAAAATGCCGAGAGAACTGGACCTGGTTGTATATACTCCCGCTATTCCCAAAGACCACAAAGGATTTAATTTTTATAAAGACAACGGATACGAGTTAAGAAAGAGGTCGGAAGTTTTGGGTATTATCTCTGCTGATAAATTCACCATCGCAGTTGCCGGCTCCCACGGAAAAACAACGGTTAGCGCTATGATAGCGCACATCCTTACCGAATCAGGTTTTGGTTGTTCAGCGTTTTTGGGTGGCATTGCGGTAAATTATAACTCTAATTTTTTACTTGGTCAGGGTGACGTGGTGGTGATTGAGGCTGATGAGTTTGACCGCTCCTTCCACAGGTTGAGTCCGGATATGGCTGTAATTACAGCGGTTGATACCGACCACCTGGATATTTACGGAAGCAAAGAAGCCATTGACGAAGCATTCCTTGAATTTGCCAATAAAATCTCGGAAGAAGGCTTTTTGGTTATCAAAAATGGACAAACTATAAACGACCGTCTACCGGTGTTGGATAAGGCCTTCTATTCACTTCATGATAGCGATGCTGATGTTTATTGCAGCAAGTATTGGGTGGTGGATGGTGGTTATCTGTTTAATGTTAGCTATTACGGAACAGAGATGAAAGGCTTCAGGTTGAACATAGGCGGCTTTCATAATATCGAAAATGCTATTGCGGCCATTACTATCGCCCTGGAATTAAAAATTACCGAAGAAAACATCCGCAAGGCCATTACCTCCTTTAAAGGAATAAGAAGGCGTTTTGAAAAAATACTGGATAACGGCAAAGTTGTTTTTATTGACGATTACGCACATCATCCCGAAGAAATCAGGGTATTCCTGGAATCTGTAAGGGAGATTTACCCTAAACAAAAAATAACCGCCATTTTCCAGCCTCACCTGTTTTCAAGAACAAAAGACCTGGCTGAAGGATTTGCAAAGTCGCTGAGTTTGGTTGATGAAGTAATACTGCTGGATATATACCCCGCGCGCGAGTTACCCATGGAAGGCGTTACGTCAGCATTAATTTACGACCAGCTTACAAGTAATGAGAAGTTGCTGATAAAAAAGGAACAACTACTGAACACCATCAAAAGCAAAAAGGATATTGAAGTATTGGTAACAATCGGGGCAGGCGATATTGATAAATACGTTTCAGGAATTAAGGAAATACTGTCAAACTAAACACGATGAAAAAGTTTTGGATGATAATGAAAAAGTTGTTGTTGGTAGCTAGTGTGCTATCGGCAGCGGTGCTTTTTGTTATTGTCCTCACCTCTGCTATTAAGAAGCAAAATCAACTTGTATGCAGGAATATACAGGTAAAAATTGATTATGATTCAGGATTGGCGTTTTTAACGGGCAATGAAATTAAAGATAAGATTGACTACATGTGCGGGGGCAGCATAACCGGCAAAGCATTGACAGGCATAGATTTCAGGAACATTGAACAAACAGTACGGAAGAACCCTTTTGTTGCTGACGCTGAAATATTTGTCAATCAGCAGCAGGAAGTTGTTGTGGATATTATACAAAAGAGGCCAGTACTACGGGTAATCAACAATGATGGTGTTAGCTATTATATAAGTGAAAAGAACGAACGGATACCATTGAGTGATAATTTTACCTCACACGTTGCCATCGCACTGGGTAATGTTGCAATGCATAAGGACACAAAACGGGACAGTGCAGTACAGGCCGCTCTTTACAAGTTAATTCTGTTTGTTAGAAAAGATGATTTTCTCAATGCCCTTGTCGACCAGGTGTATGTGCTGGAGAATGGCGAACTGGAAGTGATACCCAAGATTGGCGGGCAAACTATCCGGTTCGGCGAGGTGGATGAAAACATGGCTGAGAAATTTGACCGGCTGAAGATTTTCTACAATGAGGGGTTAAGAAAAGTGGGTTGGGATAAATATAAAACCATCGATTTACGTTATAAAGATCAGGTGGTTTGCGAGAAGAGAGACACAACTAACAAACAATAAATTTTTTTCTATGACAGGCGCACACAAAAAGGAGAACCCGGTAATTGTTGGCCTTGATATTGGTACAACTAAAATTGCTGCAATCGTTTCGCAACGCGACCAGCATGGAAAATTACAGATATTAGGCTTGGGCAAAACACCTTCGTTCGGAGTTACCCGTGGAGAGGTTACGAATATTAAACAGACCACCGATGCCATTCTGGAAGCAGTGGCTGAAGCTGAAAAACAATCAGGCCATAAAATAAACGTGGTTTACGTAGGTATTGCAGGCCAGCACATTGCCAGCAAGCAAAACAGGGGCATTTACACTTTGCCTAACGCAGAAGAAGAAATAACCCGCCAGCACATCAAGGACATGGTTGAAGACATGCATCGCCTTGCGCTGGACCCGGGAGAAAGAATTATACACGTACTGCCACAGGAATTTACGGTCGACAATATGCACGGCATCAAAGACCCCATTGGCATGTGCGGAAGCAGGCTTGAGGCTAACTTCCATATCATAACCGGTAAAGTGGCCGCTGCGCAAAACATTAAAAAGTGCGTTGAACGTTCGGGCTTGCAAATGATGGGTTTGATATTGGAACCTCTTGCATCATCAGCGGCGGTTTTACATGCTGATGAAATGGAAGCCGGCGTAGTGCTGGTAGACATAGGCGGTGGAACTACTGATGTTGCCATCTTTAAAGACGGCATCATCCGCCACACTGCGGTTATTCCATTTGCAGGGAATATCATCACTGAGGACATCATGGAGGGCTGCAAGTTGCTACGCCCGCAGGCTGAAAAACTGAAAGTAGCTTTCGGCAGTGCTTTGCCTGCCGAAACTCATGAAAACGAAATTATCTCCATCCCAGGCATAGCTGGCCGCGACCGCAAAGAAATTTCCATGCGCACCCTGGCCCATGTTATCAATGCCCGGATGGAAGAAATTTTTGCCCAGGTATATTTCGAAATTAAAAGTTCGGGCTATGCAAATTCTTTAAACGCCGGTGTAGTTGTTACAGGTGGTGGTTCGCAATTAAAACATTTAAAGCAGTTGGTTGAATATACAACGGGCTTATCAACCCGCATTGGCTATCCTTCATCATATCTGGCTAAAAACAATAAAGACGACCTTAAGAACCCAATGTATGCAACAGGTATCGGACTTCTTTTAAAAGGTTACGAGCAGGCTGATGAAATGACCGAAGCAGAAAAAAGGAAGCTGTTCTCTGTTCAGCAGGATGAGGTGGTTGTTGAAGGAACCGCGCCTCAGGTTGAAGTTGAAACAAGGATAGTTTATGAAGAAGAAATAACTGAAGACTTTGAAAAAGAAGAAGCACCTAAAAACAAAAAGGGCAACCTGCTTCAACAGGTATTCAGTTCAGTAAAAAACTGGTTTGAGGTAGATAATGTGAATGGCGATTTCAATTAATAAGTAGTAATAACGACACAGATTAGGAAATAAATAAAAAATTTAAAAGCAAAGCATATGGAACCATTATTTCAGTTTGATCTACCGAAAGATCAGTCATCCATTATTAAAGTGTTCGGTGTAGGTGGGGGCGGAAGTAACGCCGTTAACCATATGTTTGACCAGGGCATTATCGGTGTAAACTTTGTGGTTTGCAATACCGATTCGCAGGCTTTGGATATAAGCCGCATACCCAACAAAATTCAACTGGGGCCAGCCTTAACACAAGGCCTGGGCGCTTTTAAATAACCCAAAAGCATATCAGAT
>CAISWS010000319.1 GCA_903889265.1 uncultured Bacteroidota bacterium | reverse complement strand
GGAGCATACTGACCCACCCATTTCGGAGCAAGCTGACCCACCCCTTATCAGGATTGGGATTTGATGTTGCAAATGTATTAGTTTTTTGATTTTGTTTTCTTCCTTAAAGATTCGCCTTTAAGTTCAAGCCGGTGCGCGTTAGCGAGGAGCCGGTCCATAATTGCATCGGCTAAAGTTGGTTCAGCAATAGATTCATGCCATTTACCGACAGGTAATTGTGAAGCAATGATGATTGATTTCTTTCCGTAACGGTCTTCCAGTATTTGCAGTAATGCCAGCCGGGTGTTCTGATCAAGCGGTGTGAGGCCAAAGTCATCCAGGATAAGTAAGCTTATTTTTTCGATCTGGTTGAGCAGTTTAATGAAGGAGCCATCCAGTTTTGAGTGGGTGATCCTCTCAATAAACCGGTTCAGGTTTAGATAGAGGGTTTTATAACCCATTACACAAGCCTGATGGCCAAAGGCGCAGGCCACAAAGCTTTTACCGGAACCGGTAGCACCACTGATAAGTATATTTTCTGCCCGGTCGATGTAAGAGCAATCTCTCAGTTGTAATACCTGTTCTTTAGACAGGTTCCGTTCTTTACCGTAAGTCAGTTCTTCTATTATAGCCTGGTAGCGGAGTTTGCTAAGCTTGAGGTAGAGGTGTGTTTTGTAGTGTGTCCGGGCCTGTATTTCTGCTTCAGTAATACCTGCTATAAGCGCATGGGGCTCCGGTTGCTGATGGAGGGGTAGTTGTAAAACAGATTCGTAATGCCGGGCCATACCTGCAAGTTTGAGGTCTTTGAGTTGTTGTAAAGTGATGCTTGTGTTCATGTGGTTTGGTTTTATGATTAAAAAAAATTTGACTGGTTTATTGGTAAGCAGCAGGGCCCCGCAGTTGATTATGTTGTGGGATAGTTGAAGTTTGGGTGTCGAAGAGAGTTTGTTGCTTATCCAGGTTATGCTTGAGGATATTGTTTATTGAACCATAGTTGATGATAGGTGAAGCCAGTGCGCGGGTACAGGCGGCTTCTAAACGGTCATTGCCGTATTGCTTGCCAAGGCGCATGATACCCAGGCAACTGTTATAGGTTTGTTCAAAGAAGCTTTTGGATTGCAACACTCTTTTGATAGCAGCCAGGGTAGATGGGCCAATACCGGTTGCAAGGTTTTCAAAGTATTCAGCATTCCATCCTTTTTGAGCAGCGTGGTGCCGGTGGTTGGCTGGCATGTGTGCTTCCTGCGTAGTATATCCATATTTTTTTAAGCTGCGTTTATGCAGGGCTACCCTGGTGCGCTCATCGTATATCTCTACCGTCTCAGAGGTATAAACTATTTTGAGGGTTTTGCCGATGAGGGTAAATGGTACGCTGTATTGGTGGTGATCTTCTCCGGCAATAACGTGGTAGTTCTTTTGCACTTTACCCCAGGCTACTTTTTTCATCTCGTAGCGGGTATTGGGTAGTTCTTTAAGCACGGGCTTTTCCTCTTCAAACCGGTTACTGCGGCTATAGTCCCTTCCCTGGAACAAACGGTTGTTATGCTCTTGTAGCTGCTTACGGATGGCAGCATTGAGTTCTTCAAGGCTGTGGCTGGTTATGTTGCGTAAAGGGGCATAGATGCGTTTATAGGCCAGGTCAACGCCTTTCTCTACATTGGATTTATCGCGTGGCTTGTATATCCGGGCGGCAAGGATGGTAGTTCCGTAGTGGGCAGCCACGTATTCCATAGCCTCGGTAAACTGTGGCTCATACCGGCTGCTCTTGATAACTGCCGAACGAAGGTTATCGCATTTGATACTCTCAGGTACACCGCCAATATATTCGAGCGCCTGGCAGATGCCGCTGATAAATTCCTCCTGTTTTTGCGAACGTAATGCAATAGCATAGGTGTAGTTGCTGTAAGGAAGTACACAGACCAGCACTTCGCAGGGAATAACCTCGCCGGTATCCTTGTCAACGTAATGCAGCTTATCACCGGCAAAGTCAACCTGCATTTGTTCTCCGGCTTTATGGGTGAAGTGCATCACTGCCTGGTTTCTTTGCTGGTACCGGCGGATGTATTCGCAGAACTGCGTGTACCGGTATCCATCAGGATGATCTTTGCGGTATTCCTCCCAGAGCAGGTACCGTGTTACACCACGTTTGCGCAATTCGCCAGAGTAATACTCAAGCTGTGACTCAATGATTTTGAAGCGCTCATCTTCAGTAAGCGTCATAGTTCCATTTGCATTACGGGGAGCCGTTTCCTTATTGAGCAACTCTGATAACAGTTCATCTTCCATTGCAAGCAGGCCCGGCGATGGTAGTTCAAGGGATTTTACCTTTCGTAAATAGTCGCGCACGGTGTTCCTCGCTATTCCTGTAAGCCTGACTATTTCGCGGATGCTTTTGCCTTTCAGGCTTAGTTCAATGATTTGTTTGACTTGATGCATATGCTTCGTTTTTGCTGCCATATCGTTTTGATTTTTGCATCAAAGCGAATGGCATTTGCATCAAATCCAAATCCTGAGGGGGTGGGTCAGTTTGGTCCGAAATCCAGCCTCACGGCTGGGTCACTATAGTCCGAAATCCTGCAATTTTAACACCTGCCTGAAGGCAAGGCAGGATCGTAGGTGGGTCAGTATGTTCCGAAATAATCCCTGCACAGGGTGGGTCAATTTGCCCCGAAACAGGTGGGTCAGCTTACTCCGAAATGGGTGGGTCAGTATAGTCCGAAATAGTCACGCAACAATTTCAATGCATTATATTATGGCAAAAACACCACAACAACCCTATCAAAAAATCGGATCACAGGGCATCATTGAGTTTAGATATTATCCGGAATCAGTAATGGCAACCGTAAATAATTCCGACACTACATACCGCGGTAGTTCAGGTAAAAATTTTCGGGCTTTAGCTGGCTATATTTTTGGCGGTAACGAAAAGAGCGAAAAAATAGCCATGACAGCGCCGGTACATATGAGCCGGGATAATAGCGGCGCAAGTATGAGCTTTGTAATGCCAGATGGATATAATTTGAATAACCTTCCAACTCCTGCCACCCCCTCAATTAAGCTACATAAAACGGAAGAGGAATACGTTGCTGTTATCCGATTCGGCGGGTATTCTTCAGACAAAAAAATTGCAGAGAAGCAAAAGGAGCTGGATGAACTCTTGAAAAAAGAAGGAATAGAACATCTGAATAATTTTCGCTTTTTGGGCTACAACGCTCCATGGGATTTTCTATTCCGGAGGAATGAAATTATAGTTAGCATAAGCAAGGAATCCGCTATGAAGTTTAAGCACTGAAACCAATTTGGCTGGAGAAAAGCCTTCTGCTATAAATACAAGCCAATTTGTGAATTATTAAAAAAATTGAGATTCGGAGCGATAACCCTGTCTATTGACCCGGATCAATAGCATTCTGTCTATTACGGAGATATAACAGGTTAGCCGAAATCGAAACAATCCAGAAGCAAATCAGTAGGCAGTAACTCCATTCCAGAATAGGAAGCGACCAAAATGATGGACGGCTAAAGTTACGAAAATGATAAACGTACTGGTTAAGCGTTTCCTTAGGCCATGCCAAAACAATAAGATACAAGATTGCTATGTGCAGACCCAGATAATTAATATAACGGTGAAAACCTCTTTCACTGTTTTGCCAAGAGGTATAGCAAAACAAGCCTATTGAAATCATTGCACCGGTGAAAAAGATTTTGGCCGCCACCACATGGTGTGGCCAGTCGTCCGCCGGGTAATAACCGATGGTTGAAAAGCTCAGCGCGGCAATCATTCCAATAAAAGCGGCAATCTTTACAATCCGGCCTTTACCAAAAAAATTCGCAAGACCAAAGTTGAATGCCAGCATCAGTATACCGCCTAACATCAAACAGTGATTAAAAACATTGGACATTGGACTCGCCTCTGGCGTACCCAACTCCGAAATAAAGTGATTCCGGGGTGAATAAAATCCGGGACCGGAATAATGGCTGAATGAGGCCAATAGCCCGTAACCGATAGTAGCACATGTCAAAACCCCTATAATCGCCGTGATGTTATTTGGATCGGATGATTTAAACCTGTAATTCATAAACATTCTTTGGGTTGGCGAAGTTACAAATACCAAATTTCAAAGTCTACTGAAATGTACGGTTCTTTCCTATTCTTACAAGTGTAACCTTAAAAAGCTCGGTTGGTGATTCCGTAAACAAATTGAATCTTCTTTCAGGGGTACAACATCTGTCCCCCGCAAACTCAATACTAATTTCCGCTTGACAAGGCCTTTCTCAGCCTTTAGTATTATTGGTTTACGCTATTTATTACCCTTATTGGCACAACTTTAATTTTCATATACGGGTAATAAGGCAGGGTAGAAAGCTTTGCATGAACATCCTCAGAATCTTGAGCCATGATAACCATGTAAATTCCGGACATATCAAGTTTTATAAAGCTATCCACGATAGTCCCATTTAACTCCAGGGCCTTTACCTGCTCTTGCTCTTTCGGAAGTAGTTCCCTTCTTGTGCTATTATCTAATCCTTCCAAAAGGATATCAACCATAAATTTTTTCATTTTCTCTTTTTTAGTTGGTTCAAAAAAAACTTCATACCATTTCGGTTATCACTTTTAATAACTTAGGATTAAAAACCCGCAATTATCAGTATCCAGACCTGCCCTAAACAAATTCTTTACCCCATTTATATAATTCTGCAAGAATAGGTTCCAACTTTTTACCTTTCGGAGTTAAGGTGTATTCCACAGTTGGAGGTACCGTTGCATAAGCCTCTCTGGTAATAATTTTATTTGCTTCCATAGATTTCAATTCCTTTACAAGCATCCGTGTATTAATACCTTCTATACTTCGCTCTAATTCCTTAAATCGCTTTTTGCCATCTAAAAGTGCATATACGATGGAGAATGCCCATTTGCCCCCTAAAATTTCCAAAACATCTCTTATTGGACAGTTTAGGTCATTTATTGTTAGTGAATCTATTTTTGTAATCTCCTGATTATCCATAATGCTTTACATTTTGTTACTACTGTACATTCATGTAACTACTTGCAAATGTAAAGTATTAGCTTCTAGTTTGCAACGAAAATCAAAAAAATGGAAACCATTAATACTAAAGACCAACCTATCGTTGGCACTGCCGCAAAAGCCGGAGCCATATTTTTAGCCCTATGGGGTATTTTACACGTATGGGTTGGCTATGAAGGCATCCACCGCTATTTAACCATGGATGTTGGCGGTATGTGGAACATGGTGGGTGGTGGCAGTAATGCGCCGCGTAATTTAATACAGGTTACCGCTGATTCATTGACCGCCAATATGCAAAAGCACCTGTTGTTGAATTTCTGTCTGGATGTAGGTGGTTACGGAGTGCTGGGGTTAATATTAGCCTGGGTGATTTACAAAAGAGGTTCCTGGATAGCATATTTGATTACAGTAGTTGCAATTGGCATTGCCGATTTGTCATTCTCCTTTGCGCTGGTAATGCCTGGCATTATAGAACCTAATATTCCCACTATCAGCGGGCCAATTATCTGGTTTATTGCCATCGGCCTGATTCCATTTGGATTACCTTCAATATCAAAAAAATAAATAATGTATGAGTAAATCAGTATTAATAATAGGGGGAACCGGATACCTGGGCGGAAAGGTTATCAATCATTTATTAAGTCGCGGAGCCAAAGTGTTTGCATTGGTGCGTGAAAGTTCTGACACCAAAGGGTTGGAATCGAAAGGTGTTCAGATAATCAGAGGTGATTTATCAAAACCGGAAACACTAGTACCAGCTTTAAAAAATATAGACACAGTTATCTCTACTGCCATCGGATATTCGAACAGAAAGAAAGGCGACAATCTGAAAAGTGTAGATGATCTCGGAAACCGCAACCTTATAGATGCTTTGAAAGAGGCAAAAACCAAAAGGTTTGTTTTCACCAGCGTGTTAAACGAGACTTCAACATCGACTTATCGAAACTTTGGGGTGGTATTTGATTTGTTATTTTTTTGCAAGCTTTGATTTTTATTCCCGGAATTCATGGAACCTTAAATTGACTTGCTTCCTTAAACTGACCCATTAAACGATGAGCAGGATTAGTGCCAAATAAAAAAGGGCTACGCAATTAAAGCGTAGCCCTTTTATTACTTTCTAAATAAGAATCTATTGTTTCACAAATTTCAAAACTTTTTCTTCACCTCCCTCTGCTTGTATCTTAATTATGTAAACTCCTTTTGCCACGCGGCCCAGGTCAAATTCTTTAAGATTTTCACCCTCAGCAGCAGAATAGTTTTCATTAATAACAACACTGCCAAGTAAGTCAGTAATTATAAACGTGAATTTCTGCCCATCCACAGCTGTAAAATCAACTTTCAACTGCCCTGCGGTTGGGTTAGGATAAACTTTCAGTTTAAGCTCAGTAATTTCAGACACCGAATCATCAGAGAACCCGCTATCATCCATCTTAGCCGCGCAATTGGCAAGCATTGTAATTGCTACCGTGTTTGACGTGGACGTTCCACAGGCATTCACAGCTTTTACAGCCAGGTACACCGTTCCAGAGGCATGGGCAAAATTAACTGTAACGGAAGTTCCGGTTGTTGAGCCAACTAAAGTTGCACCGCCTGTTACGGACCAACTATAGGAGGTTGCTCCGCCAACAGCAGCTATCGAATAAACTCCGGCAATTCTTACCTTACAAGCAGTTGAGGCTCCACTAATATTACCCGGTTGTAATGGCACCGCTGAAACGGGCAGCACCGTTGCAACACTGGAGCCACAACTATTATTAGCTTTCACCGAAATGCTACCTGTTCCACTAAACCCGTTGCCGAAAGTAACATGAATGCCAGTCCCAGAATTACTGGTTATGGTCGCTCCCGCAGGAACAGTCCATGTATAAGATGTTGCCCCCGGCACTGCTGCGATGGAATAAACCTGATTAGTTGCATGACAAACCCCGTTAGCCGGTCCTGAAATTGGGCCCGGAGCATTTGGTTTAGACTGCACCACAATAGTTGCACTTGCTCCTTG
>CAISWS010000318.1 GCA_903889265.1 uncultured Bacteroidota bacterium | reverse complement strand
ATTTTGGGCAGAGTGGCGGCAAAGGCCATTTCGCGCTTGCGCATGTTAAATGGCAGTTGGCCTGTTATGGGGTTGCGTGTGCGCATAAACTGGTATGCACTGGCACCTTGCGGGTCGTCGGAGCTATCGCTGCTGTAAAGACTTTCAATTCTTTTTACTGAAGTAAAATGCAGGTGCGCCAGGCAAACCACAAAGCACACCGAAAACATGAATACAAATAGCGGGGTTGAAAGTCTTCTCATAATCAAAAGATTAATTGGTGCTGCTAAATTAAAAAAACAACAGCGCCATTTTGAACTATGATTTTTGACTTATGATTTACGAATTAAAAGGCAAGGCCATGTCGGCTAAACTTTACATAAATTCAGCATTCATAAATCATAAATAACATTCGGCTACTTGCTGGTTATTCCGTTGCCAGAGGTATTTATCTCTATGGTAGTGGCCCCGGGTTTAATGTTGGTGCAGGCTGTGGGTTTGCTGTCGGTGCTCATCAGGCAAACGATATCGTTTGATTGCAGATAGACCGTGTTTTTACTAAGCCCGCCATAGGTTTGCACTTTAGGGTTGCGGATTTCTTCTTTAGCGCCGGCAAAAACTATCATGGGTTTTTCACTGCTGTTTTTAATAACAATAGTAACGGGGCTTCCGGCATTTGCAGGGGCGGTAGGTTTTTCGGTTACGGCTTTCGCTTCAGGATATCCACCTGTTGATAAGCTGGCCAGCTCCTGTGCTTTTACGGTTGATAAACCAAAGCATATCAATAACATCAGGGTGCTTACTTTTAGTAGATTCTTCATTTGGGATAATATTTTATCCACAAAGTACGCACATTTTAAAATGAGGCTAATGCACATACGCACAAGTCCAAAATGCCGTTGTCTATTTTAATTGAATCAGGGTACTGCCGTGGCCGTAACGGCTGTGGTGGTCGTTTTCGTAGCTACGCACGTGGGGGTGCTTATCTAAAACCTTATATATAGCCTCTTTCAGTTTTCCCTTGCCATATCCATGAATAACCCTGAATTCGAGTTTACCGGCACCAATGGCTTTATCAAGCGCTGCTTCAAATTTTTCTATCTGAATAAACAATGCATCCTGACTGGGTACCGGGCCGTTGCCCGAATCCACCTTTTCAAGGTGCAGGTCAATAATATCATCACGCATCTCAACTTTATTGCTGAACCCGGGATTAGTGGCACCCATCATATACATCCGCATCAACTCAGGGTCAAAGGCCTGGTTGCTTTTAGGAGTGTGGAGTTCATTTTTCTTCTTCTTTTTCATTTTCTTCAGTGCCACAAATTTAATTACAATACAGGTTAACGCAAAGATGATAATTACTTTGCGCCCTTTGCAGGCATTTAATTAGCGTTCTTTGCGTTAAAATGTATTACCCGTTCACCACAGGGCAAAAAAAAAGCCCGTATAAAACGAACTTTTTTTTCCACCCCCGTGTATCGTTGCCTCTCAACAACGAGTAAGTTTACAAGTCATCACCGGTGGACATGACCTGAATAAAATTTTGAAGTACCCTGACCGGCAAACTAAGCACCCAAAGTGCATAGTAAACAATGAAAAAGACCATAGCGGCGGGGAGCGTTTTCATAGTTATCAGTTTTTAAACTTCCTTAAAGCGGAGTTCCCCGTTACAAACAGGGAACCACCACTCTTTAGCTGTTGGAGCAGGAGTCGAACCTACACAAGGCGGTTAGTCGCGGTTGTATGTTATGCTCAGCAAAACTCAGCATAACATACAACTTGATTTATTCCGGAATCCTCACCCCCGAGACAGGAGGGCATGTCTGCCAATTTCATCACCCAACAATATATTTACCAGAACGATGATGCAAATGTAATAACCAGCTTACTTATTTGCAAGTAATTCAATAAAATGATGCAAAGTATACAGTATTGTCAATTTTTAATTATTTTTGTTGTCATTACCTTAAAACAAAAAACAAAATATGGCACTCAATTACGAAATTGATAACACAGATATCAGCATATTGAATATTCTGATGCAAAATGCCTTTACTCCTTACACAGAAATAGGTAAACAGCTGTTTATTTCGGCAGGCACCGTACACGTGCGTATGAATAAAATGGAAAAACTGGGCATAGTGCGCAATCCGCAACTACAGATAGACCTCACCAAACTGGGCATGGATATAACTGCTTTTATTGGCGTTTACCTGATACGCAGCGATAGCTACGATAAAGTAGTAAAAGAGCTAAAGAAAATAGATGCTGTTATAAGCTGTAACTACACCACCGGTAACTACTCACTTTTCCTTAAAATCGTTTGCCGCGATACCCAGCACCTGCGCGAAATCCTCCACGATAAAATTCAGAAGATAGAAGGCATCAGCCGCACCGAAACACTTATCTCCCTTGAGGAAAGCTTTAACAGGCCTATTAATATTGCGGCGCTGCCGGCTTAGTGTATTAAGGTGCGAAAGCGTTAATGTTTTAAAGTAAAATACAATTAAGCCAGGAAGTAAACACATGAACACCTAAGCACGTTAACACTTAAACACATTTCCAAAAAAATATTAAAATCCGGCCTTCACATATTATTCCGGTAAACCTTTCGTTCTAATAGCGTGTCATGTATAAAATCGCTGAAACAAGGTGGGCTATGGAAAAAAATGATTCAATTGAAGGAAAGATATTTTATGGCTGGTTAAACAACCTGGCTATGTACGAGCAGCAACTGCAACACCTGCTGCAAACGCTTAACCACGCAAATTACAAGGAACTGGAAACAGATGCCACCATTGAGTTAGATGCGCTGAAAGAATTAATAAATACCCAGCAAACCGAAATAAGCCAACTAACCGCCGAAGTATTAAAACGGCGCAATCAGCTTGTACCGGTAAACGACCCTGATAACAACGTTATCCCTTTTAGCCGGATAATAAGAAACAACCACCTCCGCGAACAAATCCGCAAGGTTGAACGTTCGGTATTCTATTTAAAATACTACGTCAACAAATTGCTCTCCATAGCCTCATAGCAGGCATTTGTTAGTGTGTCGAAGGCCTGCGCGTTCAGCGTGGGCCTTTTTTTTGTTTTTTTATTTCTTTCAGCTAAACATCAGTTACATTAATAAAAAAGGGCCCATTCCGGCCCTTTTTTATTAATGTAAAATTTAGATCAGGAATTAGGCACCACAGTGTGATCCCACTGAAGGCCATCCGTATTAAATTGAATTTGCTGAACGCCATTATCATACAATTCAGTTGCAATAAGAAGCTTTTTGGATTTTTTCAGCTTATCAAGAAACTTTTTGTTGGAATTAATGAAAACAGTAGTAGAGCTATAATCCGATGGGCCCGAAACACTATAAGATTCCGCTGGCTCGCTGTCAAAACGCACTTGTATTGAGTTTTCACTTCCCGGGCTTGCAGCAATCAATTGGCCTTTGGTAATATGCAAATAAATAGAATATTCATTGCCCTTTAAAACAATGTGCAGCGAGGGTTGTGAGCCACCATCATAAGGCGGTTTAAGCTCCATTTCTTTGTCGGCATCCAACCTTGCGTGGTACACAACTTTTGATGTCATTTGATCCGTATCAGATGAATAAGACCACGCTGAAGCCGGGGCGCTGGGGGCGGCTGTAGTTTGGCTTCCGTTTCCGGCAGAGGCAGAGGCTTCTTTAGTAGCTGAATCATTCTTTTTATCGCCAAATAAGCCGGCAACAAGTGATAAAACAACAATTACCAGCAGTACAATTCCAATGATTTTAAATGCTTTCTTCATAGGGGTCAGTTTTAGTTTTTTTAAAATATGGTTTAATTAATGTAAACCTATAAATTATATTTTAAAACGACAAAATTTTTTACTAAATAAATTAGCGAAAAGAGATAAATAAGGATGAGTTATTCCTTTAAAAAAATACTAAAATTATTCGGATTAGGCAAAGGCAGAGCTAAATCCCTCGGAATGAGCAGCCCATAAACCAAGACTTTGTTCTCTTTTGGAATGCAAATGATAATGGCTGCAACGGATAAAAATTTAAACAAAAACCGGTTTAATCCACTCCGCTTATGCGCTTCCTCGCCCCATACCCATTCAGGCCTTTGGGCTGAACAAGCATAACAACAATTGCATTTGCTGACGAGAGGAGGATCTTTTTCATAGCGGAATACGTTAGCTCAATTAATGTTAACCTGAATGAGTAGCTAAAATATGGTTCAACTTTCATACTTTATTACAAAAATAAAGATGAATATTAGGAGTTGAACTTCACCGCTAACACCAATGGAAATATGGCTTGCCTAAGCATACAGCAAGTCCGAGCGGAAGGCATAATTATTAAACCTTGAAAGTTTTTATTGCAGAAGTAAAAAATCGCAGCGCCTTCCTTTTGTAGTCCTGTTAATCCCTCATGAAGGCATTACAACAAAAAACCCTTGGATTCATAATAAAAAACATAATAAAACTTGCCTCGCCGATAGGTGGGTCAGCGTCCCCATTATTAACCCTCAAAAATCCCAAACAGGATTTCTCTTGCCGTTAACATAGTCTTTCATTTTAATCCAAAAGGCTAGTATCATGTAAATGATAATAGGTGAGCCTATGGTCATGCAACTGGCGTAGATGAAAAAAAGGCGGATATCCTTGGCGGGCATCTTCAGCTTCTCTCCTATTCTTTCGCAAACGCCAAACGCCTGCGACTCTACATTAAATTTAAAATTTTCAGATTGCATAATTTGCGATGTTGGTATTCGAAGATAATAAAAAAATAATCCTCACCTCAAAATTCCATACCCCACCGCACAATCCAAACACCGGAATTTATCGCAGTATTCTGTTTTTAACTGCAACAGATATTGGCTTTCAAATGCATTGGCGGGTTTCATCTCCAGCTTTTTCCAGCCGGCTATAATAGCATTGCTTTCAGGTTTGCAGCTTTCCAATAGCTGAACGGCCCGCTCGCAGTAATCTTCATTGCCTTTGTATTTGCCATAGGCAAACAACACCGGGGCAACTGCATTAATCAGCAAAATATCTTTCATGGCTGCTCCTAAATGGTGATCAACCTTTTTCGATGGCTTATCAAATTGGTAATGTGTTTTCCAGTATTCGGTAACCTCCACTTCAAAAAACCGGTGAATTGATTTTGCGTCCTTTGCCTCCAATATGTGGCTCAGCAACTTTACTTCTTTACACATTAAAGCCGCAAGCTGGGCCATTCTTAACGTAGGGAAATTTGAAGGCCTTAACCTCAAAAACTTCCAAACATGTTTATTCATAGGTTGAAGCTGATGCAGCCGCTTTAAGTAGTTATACTCTTTGCGCAATTGGTTTGGATACTCATCTGTAAATGTCTCGCTTAAAAACCCTGCCTGGCCTAATACCAGTGCCTCAATCTGCAACGCATCGTGCTGGTATTTAGCCCACACCTTTACTGGTAACGATTTGGCCAAGGCGTAAAAAGGGTCTTTGTTTATACTTGCGCCCATATAGCGCGCTATCATCTGAAACATTACATTCTCCCAATCGTTTTCAGATGCGGCAAGCATGGCATTAACCTGCTCAACTTTGCCTTCAAGCCTTTCAACCAGCAAGCGGTCCAAAAAACTACGGGCAACAAACTGGTCAGTGTCTTTAAAAAAACGGGCACAGGGTATCCAGTCCTGCCGTTTGGCCAATTCTTCATAACGCGATAACAGGCCTGGATTAATCCGTGATTTTAATTCCAGCGTGGGTATCACTTCGCCATTCTGCCTTACCGCCGGGTTTCCTTTCTGCTCATACACCACGTGCAGTATAACATTATTGTATGCTGTATCGGCCTGGTGCTTGTGCGCAAACCAATCGGCGCTTTGAGTATGTATTTCAACATTACCGGCCCACAACGTTTTACCAATCCTGATTTTTGCCTGCTGAAAATCGGCACCGGAGTTAGTATTGTGTATTCCCTGATTTACGACATCCACCGTTTGGCCCTCGGTAGTTAATAAATTGTTTTGCTCAAACAATCTGAATTTCCAGATAAAATGAAGCAGCTTTTCATTCATGGAATAAAAATTGAAATACTTTTTACCGCAAAGGCGCTAACAGCGCTGAGAGTTATAATACAACAATCAAGAATAAAGATTATTTTTTAAATCAAGACCTTTTGTTGCGTTTTTCAGTGCCTCCTTGATTACTTTGCGCTCTTTGCATCTTTGCGGTAAAATGCATTCCAGTCCTGCTTCAAATCATAATCAGGCAATCCGGCAACCACTTTTTCAACTCTTCTACTTTTACACCGGTAATATTAGTTTTCATAATATTCAGTATACGGAGAGCTTGCAGGTTTTTAACCGTCTTTGGATATTGGCTAAGCAACCGGTTAAAACTCAGGTCAACCGCTTTTAGTTTTTTTAAAGAGGTAAGCACTTCGGGGACATTAGTTAGCTGATTGTAAGAGAGGTCAATAATGGTTAAGCCACTTAGCTTTATCATCGAAGCAGGAAGTGAGTTCAGGTTATTACGGGCCGCATTTAGGCGGGTAAGCTTAGTAAGTGAACCAATTTCGGCGGGCAATTCTTTAATGGAATTAAACCCAAACTCGAACTCCTCCAGGCTTTTAAGCTCAGCAATTTCAACCGGTAGGCTGGTAAACTTATTGGCAGTCAGGTTCAGGTATTTCAGCTTGTTTAGTTTAAACAAAGCACCGGGCAGCGCCTTTAATTTGTTTCCTGAAAGATTTAGTCTTTCAAGGTTTATCAAAGCGGCAATTTCTTCAGGCAGTTCGGTCAACGACTTGTTTTTCAAATTTAAAGAGGTGACCAAAGCAGGAGTTTTCAGCGCTTCGGTTAAAGATGTAAATTCTTTTACTGATGTGGCATTGCCTCTTAGTAAAATAAAAAAGCAAAACATAAACGTATTAAACCTCATATCAGCTCCACCATTTTTTTAAACGCCTGTTCTATATCATCGGTTAAAACCTGCGGTTCTTCCAGGCCAATGTAAAATCTGATCATGTTGTATGGAAAGTCCTTCAACTCCAGGTCATCGCGGTTTTGAAAACTACAGGCAGGCATAATCAATGATTCGTACCCTCCCCATGACACCGCCATCAGGAAACGTTTCAAACTGTTGCAAAAAACTTCAATCTGCGCGGTATCTTTTGCTTTAATAATGGCCGTAAACAATCCTCCGCACCATTGCATCTGTTCTTTAGCCAGCACATGTTGCGGAAACGATTCAGAAAAAGGGAAAACAATACGTTCTACCATCGGATGATGCTCCATAAATTCAACCACTTTAGCGGTGCTTTCCTGTATGCGCTGTAACCTGATTGGCAAAGTACGCAGGCTGCGTATCATTAACCACGCATCGTTGGGGGAAATAACGCCTCCCATATTCAATAGTTCCGAAGCAAATATCTTATCCACCATTTTTTTACTACCCATCAGGAAACCTGCCACTACATCGCTGTGCCCACCAAAATATTTGGTTGCAGAGTGGACTTCAATATCCACGCCCATTTCAATACAGCGCTGCCCTATGGAAGTGCAGTAACTGTTATCAATAATGGTAACAATCCCTCTTTCCTTAGCCAGCTTTACCACCGCTTTAATATCCTGTAGCTCAAACGTAAAGCTATTCGGGCTTTCCAGAAAAATGACCCGGGTGTTATCTTGAACAGCAGCTTTAAAATTTTCAATTTTAGTGCCATCAATCATGGTATTGGTAACTCCATAACGCGATAAAAAACGGTTTAGTAATTTATCTGTCCAGCCATAAGGCTTTCTTACACATATAACGTGGTCCCCGGCCTGCACATTGCCCATTACTGCTGCACTGATGGCTGCCACCCCACTGGAAAACACCAAAGCATCCTCGGCCCCTGCCAGCGCCGCTATTTTTTTGCGCAGAATTTCAACCGTGGGGTTATTACCACGCGTGTAAACATGTACATTCTTTTCGTTGGGAAATGCTTTGCGGAGGCTATCTACGTTCTTAAAATAAAAATTACTGGTTTGAATAATAGGAGGGGCTACAGCATCAAAATATTGCTCACGCTCTTCGCCCAGGTGATTGAGGATATATGAAATGTCCATCTTCAAAAATAAGGGAAATTAAATTGGTGAAATCAGTTACGCCAAACCGTATTTAGCAATCACCTCCTTTACATGTTTAACAGCAGCTTGTGCCTCAACCTCGCTCCAGTCAGTTCTTATCCCCCTGAAAAAATCACCGAGCAATATGTCAGTTGTAGATAAAGGGCCGGTTACCGGTCGTGGTTCCTCCTGCATAATCACACGGTTGGCTTTTGTTGATGCATCACCAAGTCCCACATTAAAACCCGGAGAGGCCCCTCTTTTTACTTTGAGTCCGCCAGCCATCAGTGCATCTTCTATTTCAAACCGGGTTAAAGCCAGTCCGCCTTTTGCAATTGCCGCTTTGGCCAGGGCCTGTATAGCATGCCAGGTTCCAGGTTCTTTTAATTTTTGAAGAATGGCCGACATTCTTTTGCCGGGGAAATTTGCATCATGCCCCGGGTTCACCGCCAGCAAAAATTGCTGAACAGCGCTGATTGCTTTATCGTCCTGCACCGGAACATCCAGTTCAAGTTCCTCGCCCGGGTCGCTCATCTGCTCATAGTAAGCCCGGGTGCATGCGCCTGCGCAATAAATATCCATTAAGTGGTGCGCGGTTTCAACAGCTTTATTGCGGTTTTCTTCCGCCACAGCCAGATGATTTCCGGATAAAATCTGCTGTACAAGCGGAGTTAAACTACCCGCGTTTAAAACCGACTTGCCCCGCCCGTAATCAGAGGCCGAAAGTTCAATACTATCGCAGAAAAAACCTGAATAGTAAGCAAATACCACACGCCCGCTTTCGTGATATGCACAAAGTTCTAAAATTTCGTTGGCCATAGTTGATGGTTTTATTGATTAAAGGTAGAATTGTTAGCTGAATAATACCAGCATAAAAAACAATTGCCGCACCCTGTTGAGTGCGGCAATTGTAAAAAATATTGAACCAGGTTTACATCACCAACATCTTCTCCGTAATCTTCTGAGTTCCCTGGCGCAGCGTGTAATAATACATACCGCTGGCAAGTTTATGCGTATCAACCTCTATTTGGTACGAACCGGGCGAGTAACTTCCGTCAACCAGTGTTTTTATTTCGTTGCCCACCGCATCGTATAACTTTATCTCCAGGCTTCCGCCAGTGGTTTGAAACTCAATTATTGTTGATCCATTGGCCGGGTTAGGGTAATTACGCAATGTATTGGCACCGGATGAAGCCTGGCTAATACCGGTGGTATTTGTGCAACTTGCGGTCAACACATCCAATAACGGGAATGAACTTTGGTCGGGTGTGCCCATGATGGAGTTTACCGTATCAACCGGAACGCAGAACCAGTTAGCAAGCATGGTAGAATAAACTGAACGGAAATCAGTTTGCATAACAAGGTTGTCGTTAACCGTTGCGTTAGCGGGTATTACCGGGTTGGTGCCCAACAATCCTCCGCTAACCTGGGTGCCAAACAGGAACACCGGCTCAGATGTACCATGGTCGGTTCCCTGACTGCCGTTTGAAATGATGCGGCGGCCAAATTCAGAGAAAGTCATACCCAATACTCTGTCCTGCTGGTTCATTTTGGTAATATCATCCATAAACGCATTTATTGCCACCGAAAATTTCGACAACAAATTAGCGTGGGTACCGGTTTGGTTGCCACCGGTTGCTGATACCTGCGAGCTATGCGTATCAAATGACCCCAGGCTTACCATGTAAATTTTGGTTTGCAATCCCCCACCTATTAACTGCGCCACAATCTTTAACTGGTCAGCTAGTTCGTTGGTTCCGGCAGTGGGATAAAGTGTTGAAAGATTCTGTTGATTTAGGGCGGCTTGCTTAATAGCGCTGGAATAAGCCTGTGTTTCAATTGAAGTTTCGCGGATAAAGGCCAGTTCGTGGCCTGCGGGGGTACTTGGTGCTTGCCCGTAATTACCCGAGGTTAACTGATAAAAATTAGTGGTATTGGTAAGTGCAATACCCATGCTTGCTGAAGGCCCTTGCAAGGTAGTTGAAACCGTAGAGCCAATTTGTATAGCCAAAGGGTCAGGGTTGTTCTGATTCGGGTAACCTGTCGGATAACCGGGATCTTCTACTCCCAGATATCTGCCAGCCCATCCGGTAATCAGGCTCTCTTCCGAATCGGAGGCTGTCATCCATATATCCGTAGCTTCAAAGTGCGAGAAGTTAGGATTAGGATAGCTGACACCCTGTATTATCATAGCCTGCTTATTATTAAACAGCCCCTGTATTTCGGGCATAGAAGGATGCAGACCTGTAACTGTTGTTCCGGTTAACGGCAGTACCAGGTTTTCAGGTATCAGGATATTTGCCCGGGCAGTTGACAACGCAGAATATTGGTCGAGCGGAATTACAGTATTTAATCCGTCATTACCACCCTGTAGCTGAATAATAACCAAAACCCGGTCGGTAGCCGTTGACGAGCGCAAAGCGCTTTCAAACAAGCTGCCCTTGCCAAAGGCTTTCATTGAAAACCCGTTTAGTAAAAACGGTATCGTTGCTACCGGTAATCCTCGCTTAATAAATGATCTCCTTTTCATCTTCAGGTATTTTTCGCCAAGGCGGATTATAAAATTTTATATCAACTGATATTCAGCAAGGTCAAGTAAATAGGCATACATGGGCCTCAAACGCGACAACACAGTATTAATATAGGTTTGATTAGTCGGTGCCGATGTATAGGTATTCCAGGCAGTAGTCCAATAGCTGGGATTAGTTAAACCGCCCAGAAGAGAGTTGAGCATAACCGCAGTTTCATCAGCGCCAAGGGCGTTAGGGCTTAGAAGTGCAGCCGCATCAGCAATTAACTGATTCGGATCTGAAGGATTCGATAATCCGCTTGTAAAAGCCAGGTAGTCAATTTGCAAAGTAACACCACTAACGGTTACACCAGTTGCCCCACCAAGCCCATCAGTATATTGATTGCGCAAAGGCAGTGTATCGCTGTTTATCCATAACTCGTGATATTCTGGTGCCTGGTAGTAGGCCGGCCAGCCCGCAACGTTTGGCGGATCGCCCGGATCCATAGCCAGATTAGCAAGGGTAGATGCGATTATGTACCATCCCTTATATTGGTTAGGGATATTTGTAGAATCAGGAAATGCAATATTAAATTGTCTGCAAACACCCACCATATGGTCTATCGGGTTCTTTATCTGGCAACCCATATTATTGGGGTCGAAAAAATGCTCGCTTTTCAATAAAGCACTAAGCGTTGGAACCATTTCGTAGTTATTGGCAATAATTACCTGCGAAAGCGGGGTAATAATATTGGCCTCAATCTGGTCGTCAATGACGTAGTATACAAACCAGCGGTATAAATTTCGGGCCAGAAACTTAGCTGTCTCCGCCTGCGCAAAAATCATATCAATCAGTTGGTCAGTCTCAGTAGCACCGTTAGCGCCGGTAAGTCCGTTGATAACAGTATTGCTGTAAAAAGCCGAAAACTGCTTATTGCTGGTATCATGCTTGGCCGGAACAAACGATGAGGTTAGTGTTGTTTGACTGTCTTTCCATCCTGAAAGCACTTTGGCCGCCTCCTCAACATCGCTTTGCGTGTACAAAGAATTGGGGCCATATCCAACCGTAAACCGTTCCTGCAGCTCGCGCCCGTAGTTTTCGTTAGGGTTTGTCAGGGTGTTGGTATCACCATTCAGGTAAACCAGCATACTTGGATCTGTTGTTACAAGGCGTGTAAGGGTTTTAAAATTACCCAATGCATTGGCACGTAGTAAAGCGATGTGTTTATAACTATAACGGGCATCGTTTACGGTGGCCATCTGTGTTGCAAAGTGATTATGCCAGAACAAGGTCATTTTTTCCGTAAGGCTTTGGTTCTGGTTTACCATCTGGCCTACCCACCATGCTTTAAGGCTTGCTCTGCGATAGCCATCAAGGCCCGCAACGCCTGCTTCGTACGGGGCGTTTACCCAGGTAGCCCCTGCTGCAACATCAGGATCAGTGATGCTGGCACTATAATTATTTACAGGCGGGGAAGGAGTAGCTGCAGGGGTAAGCAAAGTAGCCACCACCTGATCAAGCGTCATACCAGAAAAATAAGCCATATCTGCCTGAGTAAGGCCAAACTTGGTACGGCGCAATAAGTGCATCAATTGCGTTTGGGAAAACCTTCCGGTGTACTCATCCAGGCCGGTAGTTGATTTCTCGTTAAACTCCGGCGTGCTCGAATTGGCAAATTTATTACGCGGGGCCTGTTTGGTACCTACGTCATCAGGTAAAGTGCCTGTAACTGCTGCTGTTAGAAATTCGGAGCGTTTAATTGGGGCCATGATTACTGTTTTGATGAAGATAGATTGTTTGTAGACCACAAGTTAAAAAGAAAGTTTAATGTGGGAAATGTTAAATAGTTGGTTGTGGATATCATGAATTCAGGCTTTCAACATAGCACCCCAAAAAGGATATAGAAACCCTCTCAGGGTGTCTCCACAATTGATATATTGCATAACATAAAGCCCGCATCCGTGAGAAAATTATACTTCATTGTTTTATGCATCCACTTAACATTGCTTTCAACTGCCCAATCGTTTACATCACCATATAAACTTTCCCTGGCGGTTGACATACCCATCAGCACCAATGGGGTGGCTCTTTTGGGCACTTCATTTATGATTGGTAAAACATGGGCGCTGCCATCTAAAGAGAGCATCAGCCGCCTGAACCGCGATTCGGTAAATAAATTCGACCGCAGTGCTACCCGGCAAAACTCAAAAGTGGCCGGTTATTTAAGCGATGCTGCACTTTATGCCTCCGTGGCCATGCCGCTGCTGCAATTAATTAATAAAAACAGCCGTAAAGACTTTGGCAAGGTTGCAGCCATTAGCGGAGAAACTTTTGTAGTAAATCTGGCCTTTACTGATTTGCTGAAAGAAACTGTAAAACGCAAACGTCCGCTGCTTTACAACGAAAAAGTGCCTATGGACAAGAAACTGAAGAAGGATAACTTTCAATCATTCTATTCAGGTCACACCTCAACTGTTTCAGCCATGAGTTTCAGCTTTGCCGAAATGTATGCCGACTACAATCCCCATTCAAAATTAAAACCCATGGTTTGGAGCATGTGCGCCGCCTTTCCAATACTTACCGGCGTGCTGCGCTACAAAGCAGGTAAACATTTCTGGACGGATGTTATTACCGGTTACCTTGCAGGGGCTGTTGTTGGGTTAGCCACGCCTTATGTGCACAGGGCTGGTTTGGGATATAATTTGAGGAATAATTAATGCAATTGCGATATTTGATTCTCCCCTTCTTCACATGCATAGGACAAATACATCAAGCTTTCCACCAGTTACCAGAACAAACGATTCTGCACAAGGGCGCGCACATAGGTTCACCCCTACATTTATTTGATTGCGGCCTTAACCTTTTTTTTAGGCGCTGATTTTAGAACAGCCTTCACCCCGTTCAAAATCTCATGGCCACCAGTATCACGTTTACTTTGCAGATATTTTTTGTTGTGTTTGTTAGGAGCTATTTCAATAGGCACGTTATCTACAATCTCTAAGCCGTAGCCAATTAAACCAACGCGCTTTTTGGGGTTGTTGGTCATAAGTTTCATTTTGCTGATGCCGAGGTCGTTTAGTATTTGTGCACCAACGCCATAATCCCGCGCATCCATTGGCAGGCCGAGGTGCAGGTTGGCTTCGTAGGTATCCATGCCTTGTTCCTGTAATTGGTAGGCTTTAAGCTTATTTAAAAGGCCAATGCCCCTTCCCTCCTGTTGCATATAAAGCACTACGCCTTTACCTTCCTTTTCAATAATTTCTAAGGACATAGCCAGCTGATCGCCGCAATCGCAGCGCAGTGAGCCTAATATATCGCCGGTTAAGCAAGATGAGTGAACTCGCACCAACACAGGTTCATTCTTCTTCCAGGTGCCTTTAAAAATGGCAAGATGTGGCTCGTTACTATCTACCTGTGAGTATGCCCTTACTCTGAAATGTCCGTATTTACTAGGCAGGTCCACTTCTACCTCGCGATGCACCAGCCGGTCGTGCTTCATCCGGTATTCAATCAGGTCTTTGATGGATATGATTTTCAGCTGCAGCTTTTTGGCAATTTGTATCAGCTGCGGCATACGGGCCATGGTGCCATCGGCATTCATTACCTCTACCAGCACACCGGCCTCTTCAAAGCCCGCCATGCGCGCAAGGTCAACCGTTGCTTCTGTATGGCCTGCGCGGCGTAGTACACCGCCTGTTTTGGCTTTTAACGGAAAGATATGGCCGGGCCTTGCAAAGTCTTCAGGTTTCGCGTTTTTATTTACCAGGTGTAACACAGTTTTAGCCCTGTCTGATGCCGAAATGCCTGTAGTACAACCATCTCCCAGCAAATCAACCGAAACTGTAAAAGCCGTTTCGTGGTTCGAATTGTTCTTTTGCACCATTAAAGGCAGTTCCAGCTTTTCGCAAAGCTTTTCGCTCATAGGCATGCAAATCAAACCGCGGCCGTGGGTGGCCATAAAGTTTATCATTTGCGGCGTTACCTTGCGGGCGGCTCCCACAAAATCGCCTTCATTTTCGCGGTCCTCGTCGTCTACAACAATTATCAGTTTGCCTTTTTTAATATCCTCAATGGCCTCGGGTATTGTGTTTAGCTTGGTTTTCATTTCATCAGGTTGTTAATCAGTTCAAAAAGCTTATTTAGAATCATTCTAAATACGAAAGAATACATTATTCATAACTATTGCAAGTAATTCTCATCATTGTTTTTACTCCGTATTTTACTTCCCCCGTTTTACTGCTATTATACCGTTCGTTTGGTGGGGTCCCAGGCGTTGGTTTTTATCCCTTTTACATACATGATAAAACCGTTTACCAGGGCCAGATTCATAGTATAGAAATACGAGGCAAAGCGCAAACCTATTAAATGCACCCCTGCTTTTTTAAATACCGCATCTAAAACAGGCGAAAGCAGCAACAAGTTTTGCACAATAAAGCTAAAAATGTAAAATTTACCCTGGGCCAATAAAAGCAGGTTAGCTAACCATGCCAACCCTATAAACAAAGGCCCAAACCACCTGATAACCTTGTGCGACAGAAAACAAAACGCCACTGCATTAAAACCGAAAAGCAGTTTCCAGTACACTGCTAAATTCTGAAAGTTGCCTGCCTGTATCCGGCTTTTCCGTTTAAACTCCTCGCCCACTTCGGTTGAAACATCTTCGTAGCAAACGGCTTTTAATTCACTAATAGCCTTTTCGCCCTTTTTTAGCACATTCATACTCAGGTAAAAATCTTCCATCAGGTAATTAACGGGTATGTTGGTCCAGCAATCAGCACGCAATGCATAGCACGCGCCAAAGGCCCCCATCATGGTTCCCCAGTTTAGCCCTTCCAGATATTTAACCTGATTTTCACCCTGTATATAGGCTTTTTCCTGTACCGAAATACCATCAGCTGTAACTCCCCGGTTTAATATGTTAGCCGCTACCTGGCCAATGCTTTTATGCTTAAAGTGCTTTACCATTTCGAAAATGGTGGATGGGCTAAACATTACGTTAGCATCAGTAAATATCAAAACATCATCAGGATCTAAAGTCTTACTCAACTCTGACATCAGTTTATTGATAACCCCGGATTTACCATTGCGCTCAATAAATTTATAAAACCTGATTTGCGGGTGTTTTGCAGCAAAAGCATCAATAATATCGTTGGTATTATCGGTAGAATTATCTGAACCAATGTATACTCTCAGTTTATTAACCGGATAAGCAGTGTTAATTATGCTTTCCAGCTTCTCCTGTATAACCTTCTGCTCGTTAAATACGGAGAATATCACATAGACCATGGGAAGGTCATTATCAAAAGCTGCATATACCACATCGTTTTCTTTTTTGCCAAACGAAAATAGCTTCAACAACATGGAGTACAGCACATACGAATGGAACATAAGCGCAACACAAAGCCAGAAAAGGATTGCAGCAAGTGTTACCATCAGCTTAAATACGGTTTACTAAAATCTAAAATCGTTTTGCAAATCTTCCGGTTATCGTACACATCTAAAACCAATTGCTGCGCTTTT
>CAISWS010000317.1 GCA_903889265.1 uncultured Bacteroidota bacterium | reverse complement strand
CCAATGATAATAGCATCGTAGTTACCCGTGATTTTATCCTGCTTGTATGATTTGGTGAGGTCTGACATTTTGTAGCGGCAAGATAGGAAAGTAATTTAAAAATCCTCATCCTAAATCCTTCTCCGAGGGAGAAGGACTTTGAGGTTTTGGCCATTTAGGGGTATGCTGTATATTATATTTTGAGGTGAATCAGGGCTCTCTGCTTTAGAGAGGGCAGGATGAGGATTTTGCTAAAAAAATTTAAACGCCCATACCAAAAATGTTCGCCCCCGTATAGATTTGGGTATAAGATAATTGATGTGAACCTAATATTTAACCCATAAATATTAAGCTGATGTTGGATTATTTTGAGCTTGAAAATACCTGTAGCGGTATTGCCTTTGGCCGGTTTGGCAGGGCGCTTATTCCTTCTTCTTTTTTGCGGTTTATAATTATTAAGCTGCGGCCGCCTACCGTTTAATACTCCTTTTTTACCTCCGTGCAGTGTAATCTTTTTACAAGAGGCGCTGCGGCATAGGCATGTCTTGTTTTTTTAACCCATGAACAATTATTGTTTTAATTAAAATGTATGGTATGAAAACTAAAATCAACAAAATTCAAATAGCATTTTCTTTTTGCCTGGTTTGTTTAATGCAGGTTTTTTTCGCGCCGCCGGTAAGGGCGCAATACAAAGATTCGGTTACATTTCAGTTTAAAGCCTCTGAGCAAAACTGGACGGTGCCGGAGGGTGTTAAGACCATTCACATTAACGCATACGGCGCGCAGGGTGGCTCGGCAAATGGTGGTAAGGGTGGTAAGGTGGAGAGTGATATGAAGGTTACACCAGGCACCAAACTGATTATAAATGTAGGCTCGCAGCCATCGGGTGCAGAGGCTGGTTATAACGGCGGCGGCAAGGCTTGTGGCAATGGCCATGGTGGCGGTGGGGCTACTGATATCCGTATTGGAGGCTCAGGATTGGAGCATAGGGTTTTAGTAGCCGGGGGTGGCGGTGGCGCCGGTTACGGTGGTTTAGGCGGACCCGGTGGCGGTACTGTGGGCGGTGATGGTATTTATGATGCCGACAACGCTGCACATATTGCCAAAGGTGGCACACAAGAAGCAGGTGGTGCAGGTGCACGTGCCTATTTCAGTCCCGGCGGCCAGATAGGTGTTGGTGGGGATGGTTTAAATAACCGGGGCGATTGCTCTAACGGTGCTATGGGCGCCGGTGGCGGCGGTTATTACGGTGGCGGCGGCGGTGGAGCCGGTGGTGGCGGTGGTGGTAGCAGCTATACCAACGATAGTAACAGTAAGGTGAGCCATCATCAGGGGGTTAATGAGGGTAATGGTAAACTGGTTATTTATTTTACCAAGGGGTAGTAATCCTGGTAGTTATCAAAAAGAAAGAGCCTTAGGAACATTGTTACTAAGGCTCTTTCTTTTTATAGTTAAATACTACTAGTAATAAGTATAAGAAGATGAATCGGCTAAAGTGCCGTGGCTGTCGTAAACTACTCTCTGGCTTACTCTTCCTTTGTCATCATAGTGATATACAAAATTCATCGACCTCATGGTATCGCCTGTAGGTAATACCTGAACAAATTTTTTCAAAAGGCCTTTTGAATCGTTGCCTAAAAATTTCATACCCATGTTTTCGTAACCAACGCTGTTTGGTTTATCGGTATAGTAATCAAAATAAAGGCTAACGCGCGGTTTTGATGCAGAGTCAGTAATTACTTTCGACATTTCGTTACCGTCTTTAAAAACCGAAGTGCTGGTGTTATATAAATGGCCGGATACTACATCTTTTGATTGGGTAATGTTGCCGTTTGCATCGTGGGTGTATTGCTCAACATAAGTTCCGCTTTGGTCGCTGGCAACTGAACTGTCTACCAGGCCTGCACTGTTCAAAAAAATGTTAGCTGTAATAAAAAGCCCGCGTAAAGAATCGGCCCTTACCTGGGTAATGGATTTATCTTTAAAAGTGTAGGTGGTATTGGTGCCATCAGAACTTCTCATGGTCTTTATTTTGTTATCCGGGGTGTAGGTGTATTCGGTATACCCCCTCATTGATGTAACTTTTTTTACCCTTGCATCGGCAACTGAGCCTCCGCCTTTGTTGCAGGCTGTCAAAATCACTGAAGCAATGATAATGGCAGATAGTATTACGTTTTTCATGACAGACTTTTTATTTTATTTTTTGAATAAGCGCGCAAGGATACGGAAAAAGAATTGTTTTGAGGCTTCGGGCATAATATTTTTTGTTAGTGGAATTACTTATATTAGCGTTGAAATGATGAATACACCACATAATAACACCTGTTGTTGCTGTTTCGGACAGATGGGTGAAGTGTGTTTTCCTGAATAGTTAAAAAAACAGAAAATCTATAGCACTGAACCCTTCGTTGTAACGAGGGGTTCTTTTTTTATAAAAACATACATTATGAAAACAACCAACATACAACAAATTGATCTTTCAAAACTGCCGAGCAGAGTACTGGCGTTTGGTTTTACGGATGAGTTATTAGACCTGCTTTTTCCGGTGGAAGCCGGATTTGGTTTAAACGATGACCTTTCGGACGAGCGGGTTGAAAAGCTGAAACGCATTTTGCGCGAAGTGCTTAGGCCGTTAAAAGATAAGCTGCCTGATTCGTTTGAGGTAATTATCAATAGCTTTTTTGAAAAGTTACCAAAGGTTTACGACAAACTGATACTGGATGCCAAAGCCTTTGTTGAATCGGACCCGGCGGCGGAAAGCCTGGAGGAAGTAATTGTGGCTTACCCCGGGTTTTATGCAATTTCGGTTTACCGTATAGCGCATGAATTGTATAAACTGAAGGTGCCCATTTTGCCACGCCTGATAACGGAGTATGCACATACCAAAACGGGTATTGATATTCACCCGGGGGCGCTGATTGGCCATTCGTTTTTTATAGACCACGGCACCGGTGTGGTTATTGGCCAAACTACGGTTGTAGGAAACAATGTAAAATTATACCAGGGCGTTACGCTGGGAGCTTTGGCAGTGAGGAAAGAAAGCCAGGGGGCTAAAAGGCACCCTACGATTGAAGACAACGTAATTATTTATGCCGGAAGTTGTATTCTTGGTGGAGAAACTGTGGTTGGGCACGATAGTGTAATAGGAGGGAATGTATGGCTTACGGCGAGCGTTCCGGCTTATTCAATAGTATATCATAAGAGTGATGTGAAGATTAGGGACAAGAGCGATTTGAAGGAGGTGATAGATTTTGTGATTTAAATTGAAATGGAGCGCTGATTTCAACAATTCGTATTTAAAACTGTTTCAACTGAACCAATAAATAAAAATACCTGCCCCTAAAACTATTATGAAAGCAAACAACATCCTTGAAACCATTGGCAACACGCCTCATTTACGCATTAACAGATTATTTAACGCAAGCCATGAGGTTTGGATAAAGCTGGAGCGCCAAAACCCCGGAGGAAGCATTAAAGACCGCATTGCGCTATCAATGATTGAAGATGCTGAAGCTAAGGGGTTGTTGAAACCGGGGGGTATTATTATTGAGCCTACTTCGGGTAACACAGGCATTGGCCTTGCAATTGTTGCAGCGGTAAAAGGATATAAGCTGATATTGGTTATGCCGGAATCCATGAGCCTGGAGCGCAGAAGGCTGATGAAAGCCTATGGTGCAAGCTTTGAGTTAACCCCGCGCGAAAAGGGTATGAAGGGTGCTATTGAAAAAGCCAAAGAACTTGCCGCAGCCACACCCGGTGCATGGGTGCCACAACAGTTTGATAACCCGGCTAACATAGATGTGCATGTAAAAACAACGGCGCAGGAAATTTTAAAGGATTTCCCCAACGGAGTTGATTACCTGATTACAGGTGTGGGCACCGGTGGGCACATAACTGGTGTGGGCCGTGTTTTAAAAGAGAAATTTCCGAATACAAAAATATTTGCCGTTGAGCCGGTTTTATCGCCGGTTATCAGCGGAGGACAGGCGGGGCCACATCCGTTACAAGGCATTGGCGCAGGTTTTATACCCAATAACCTCGATACAAAAATACTGGATGGCGTGATACAAATTACAAAAGAGGAGGCCTTTGATTATGCAGTAAGGGCTGCTAAAGAAGAAGCTTTATTCGGTGGTATTTCGTCCGGCGCAACGCTGGCAGCTATTGCTAAAAAGCTGCCTGAAATTCCTGCAGGTAAAACGATACTGGGTTTCAATTACGATACAGGCGAAAGGTATTTATCTATTGAAGGGTTGTTTGAACTTTAATTACTTTTCAAAGGCGGCATGGCTTTTGGTTTTATCCGATAGATAAACGCCCCGGGAATTACTGCGTAGTTAATCTTTTCCTGCTTCTGCTGCCAATAGCAGATTAATCCAGCTTTCGTTATATGCTGCATTGCTGCCAACCTGCCTGTTAAAATTATTTGACTGATAACTAATCATTTAGCTGAAAATTGATTTTTCTCAACCTTTCTTATTTGGAATCATTCTAAATAAAATTTTGATTTGCGCTGTAATTGTTTAGAATCAATCTAAATAAGAAAATAGGAGGTATGCCATATTTGAGGACTGCAATGATAGGATTGATGGATAAAGTAATAAATGACATTGCTCAGGTGGTCATATTTTTCAATACACTAACCATTTATTTAACCTTTTAACCGTCAAGCACCCATGAGGCTAAGTTTACCCGTAACGATAACCGCACTCATTATTTTTTCAGATTTATTGTTTTGCCATGCACAACAGGCCCCCGATACTACTGGCGCAGGTTTAAAAGTGCAGGATATGCAGGAAATAAGTATAACCGGTGTTCGCAGCCTTAAAGGCATGGGGCACTTAAATGATGAGGTTGATGGTATTATTTATGCCGGTAAAAAAACCGAAGTCATATTGCTGGATAGCATCGATGCCAACACCGCCCAAAGCAACCCCAGGCAGTTGCTGGGCCGTTTACCAGGGGCTGTTTTTTCTGAAACCGAGGGCTCGGGTTTTCCGAGCAATGGAATTGGTTTCAGGGGAGTTAGCCCCATTCAATCTATTGAAACCAATACCCGGCAAAATGGCTACAATATTTCATCAGACCTGTTTGGATATAACGAGGCTTATTACCTGCCACCGTTGGAAGCCGTAGATAGAATTGAAGTAATCCGCGGGGCAGCTTCTTTGCAATTCGGGCCCCAGTTTGGCGGTGCTATTAACTATGTAATTAAGCAGGCACCGGAGGACAAGGTTTTTGAATTTAATACCGAACAAACTGCCGGCAGCTATGGCTTTTTTAATTCGTTTAACAGCATAGGCGGAACTTATAAGGGCTTTAGTTATTATGTATTTGGTGAGTATAGCACCGCCGGTGGCTGGAGGCCAAATTCTGACTACCGTCAATTTGCAGGCTTTGCGCGGCTACAGTATAAATTTAACGACAAGGTTAAACTGGGCGTTGAATATACCGCCATGCAAAACCGCATACACATGGCGGGCGGTTTGGATGATGCACAGTTTGATGCCGACCCCCGTGCCTCATACCGCGCCCGTAACTGGATAAGCACGCCCTGGAACATTGCAGCCATTACTTTAGAAGATAAAGTGAATGAGCACACTGAACTTACCTGGAAAACCGCCTACACCCACAGCGCCCGCAACCTGGTTTGGCGAAATGAAGATGGCGGCCCCGGCACTTTAGATACCATTAACCCTGCCACCAACCAGTACGACCCGCGCGAAGTGGAGCGTGAACAGTTTGATAATGTTACCAGCGAGGCCCGCATTACAACGCATTATAACCTGGGCAATACCCAAAATATTTTTGCGGGGGGATTGAGATTTTACTACGCCGACCTTGGCAGACAGGAAGGCGGAATTGGTACCACCGGTTCTGACTTTAACCTGAGTGTTGACAGCTTTGGTACGATGTTGAATTTTACCACTATTAATGTGGCGCCTTTTTTCGAGAATGTATTTCGTGTAACGCCTAAGTTTTCTATTACCCCCGGTTTCAGGTTCGAGTATATCCATTCAACAGTGAGTGGTTTTACCAATGATTACGGCGGCCCGACCGTGTCGGCCTCAGGGGCCCGCGACCGGTACCTGCCACTGGCTGGCCTGGGTTTGCAATACAGCACTACAAATACCACACAGTTGTATGCCAATATATCGCAGGCATACCGGCCTATGGATTACGATGCCATTACCCCGCTGGGAAGCAGCTCAGAAATTGACCCGCATTTGAAAGATGCTTACGGCTTTAATTCTGACCTAGGTTACAGGGGCACCGTGCGCAGCTATCTTGCTTTTGATATAAATGCGTTTTTTATGCTTTACAATAACACCATCGGCCTGGTAGCTTTAACCGATTCAACCACTGAAAGGACCAACGTGGCCAACAGTATACATGCCGGCGCCGAAACTTACATTGAGTTCTTCCCCGTAAGGCTGCTTACTACCAGTGATAAATACGGACAGTTTAGCATTTACAATTCCTTTGCATACGACCACGCCAAATACAACAATGGTATTTTTAAAGGCAATAACGTAGAAAACGCTCCTCAATTTGTGGAGCGCCTGGGTGCTACCTACGCTATCAAATCTTTTTCGGCCACATTTAATTTCAGCTATACTTCAAGTTGCTTTACCGATGCAGCCAATACTGTTTACAGTGCTACGGATGCCACTGT
>CAISWS010000316.1 GCA_903889265.1 uncultured Bacteroidota bacterium | reverse complement strand
TGTTTTTCTATCAGTGGAAAGTATTTTTCAGAGACTTCGAGCATGGTGTATGTTTTGCGCGCAAATTTAGCGACCGGTTACGCCATGCGCAAGATGCACTTCACCGGATGCTTACATTCAATCTTGCATCTAATGAGTTTTGAATGATTTCGCGTGCCAAATGGTAATTAATATCGCCTGAAAAGGTCTCAACCAAGGAATTATTTATTCCATCGTCCATGTATCCGCCAGAAGGGGCAAAAAGCCATTCCAATTGTTTTCCAACTATAGCCATAAGTTAAGTATTTATTAAAATTCAAAAATTTCCTTCTTTCCCCCTTTACCACCTGTAAAAGACAAATCCAGTAGTCTTACCTTGTCCTTTATTGCTTTCATCATTTTACCTACTTCTTCTTCTGTATAATCATAATTGCCTCTATTGGCACATTTACTTAGACTTTCCAGGCTATCTAATACCTTCTGTACTCTTTTTGCAGCTACCGTTTTAAATCGATTTCGTTTTTGTTGTGCGTTAGTTTTTGCCATATATTTTGCATGTTTTAATTAATAGCATATGCAAATGTATATAGCTTCGATTAAAAAGCAAATTATTTTCAAAATAAATCGCTACATTTTATAAAATATAGCGCAAAATATAGCGTTACACAATCCCAAAAATAAATTTCTCTGTTATTGTTTCGTCTCGGCCAACTGTTCTACATACAAAATATATTTTCAAATATTAAACTATTAAATTTAAAAACCTATACCTCTATGTAGGTATATTGCCTGGGGAATGAACGAGTTACACGGGATCCCGTCATCATCGCTACTTTAAGATATTTCGCTATCGCTCAATATGACAAACCTGCCTTTGCCGGCAGGCAGGTGGTACGGTTGCCGGTAAAACTACACGCTTGTCATGCTGAACGAACTGGTGAAGCATCTTAACCATTGCGTGTGGGTTGGTTACTGATGATAGGTGCGTTTGCCCATATAGCACAGTTAAGTTCCCTCACTAGTTCGTTCGGGAAGACAAGTGTTTGGTGAGGCCGATAAAACTACAATTTTGTCATTCCGATGTAAGGAGGAATCTTAGCCGGCGGGTACGGCTTGGCGAGAATTAAAAAGGGCAGAATTAACTGCCCTTTGATACTTTTAAAAAAATGCGCTTTATAGAGCCGTTTTGGTCAACGGCTTTTACGGTTAGCTTTAAGTTTTCGGCACCCGGTTTATAAAAAAGGTGACAGTGTATTTTTTTTATAAAGCCTATTTCCTTTTCGCCTTTAAATACCTTAACCGCCTTGCTATCCAGCTTGTTTTGGGACTCCCTTTTATATGTTACTTCATCGCCAGCAACAACTGTGCCTGCAGGCAGGTGCAAATTTGATAAGTTTGCCAGGTCGGTAAGAAAATGAAGCCCCTCAACAGGGTTGTAATCTGCCAAAAATTCAAAGTTATCAGTAGGCAATAAGCCTTGTGTATGAGCAAGCAGATAGTATTTATCGTGCTGGCGTTGTGTTTCTATTTCCCAAAAATCGTAGAACGACTGTATATCGCTGCGTTCAGACTTCATGAGCCTTTGGGCAAAAATATCCAATACATTTCCGTTGTAAGTAAGGTCGACATTCGAAAATTCAGTGTATGGCGAAAAACCATCTTTGCGCGCTTCTTCTACACCCTGCTTATCATAAGTAAACGTAAACTTACCATCGGCATGTTTGTGCAAAACGCCAACTATCTGGCGCACTTTGCCCTGTCCGGCCCGCCAGCTTACATATATGTCATCAAATTCAACCATGTTACAGGGACTTTAATATTTGGAAACGCGAAGTTATCAATTTAATCATTAAACGCTTTCGGGCCATTGTAAGTTTAAATCGGGCATAATCAGCAGGCACCAGATCGTCTACCTCATTTACAAGCTTTTCAACCGCATCGCCATCAAATTTTTCAATCACTCTTTTAATCACCTGCATAACTATATCAGCATACTTGCTGTGTAACAATTCTACAATTAAGTCAAAATGATTCAGTTTCTCATCACCCCAATGAATTTCCGAAGTTCCTCTGGCTAAATACGCCTCAAATTGCTGCGTATCGGTTAGCATGTTTTCTACCTTTTCTTCCGTTAGCTCTCTTCCCAAGCTACTGCCACTATCATAAATAGGGGTAAAGCCTTTAGTTTTTTGCAGATACAATTTTACAAGTTTAGCGTCCTGCTTCACTTGTTTACCTTCCAGATCAATCATCCTTTTAAAAATCCAGCTATTACGAAACCATGCCGGATATTTTTCAAAGTATCCCATTTTGGCAGCGTTATCTATTTCGCTTATGGTTCGCGGAATAAAAGTGATGATATTTACAAAGGCCCAGTTTTCCTGATGGCGGTCACTGTTGCCAATCAGCGCATCGAAAACAATAATTTCAATAATACGGTCTAAATAATTATCAAGTTTAAATCCTTTCAGGGCAGCCTCAATCAACTGGAAGGAATACATGTTTCTTGTTGTTCTTACATCAGGATTAAAATCGTTTTCTACTGCTTGCAAATACTTGCCGCCTTCAATTAACTCTTCGCCATTAGCAAGCATGTTTTCACTAAGGCACCCCATATCTTCACCATCAATTGCAATGTCGTATTTAAGCATATCGAACCCCAGCAAATTGCCAATGCCAGAGGCCACTATTTCGCTCCAAAACTCAAAAAAATAATCACGACCTGCAGTTTTATAACTCTTTTTAAAATAGTAAAACTTACCCCCGGGCGATTGAATAAATTTTTTACTGCGTGTTCCTCCGGTGCTAAACCACGATTGCTGGTTCCAGGTGGTAACGTCATAAAGTTGAGGCATGGGTATGAAGATACTGAATTTTACTGAAAATTCAATGGGTTTAAAGGTAAAATTAGTTTATTGTTACATGAAGCCAGCGCAGCGCAGTTAAGTTCTCTCACTAGTTCGTTCGGGAAGACAAACGGGGAGTGTAGCCGTTTAAATTTAATGGGTTCGTTTCCGCAGGGTTCCGAAGCGGAGACCGGAGCACTCTAATCCTTGAAAAGAATCTCGAAGAAATCTTTTTTTGACAGGCCCAAGGTACGCAATGCATTGCGTATGATAAATTCAGGAACCGGGTCAACGTGGGTTTGAACTGTTATTTGGCGGGGCAGGTCTTTACGTGTATAATGCTCATGTCCGCCTTTTGTGCGCGTGCATTTGCAGCCTACTTTTGATAGAAAGAGCCTATAATCTGATAAAGATACATTAGACAGCTTTTCGGTCATAGATTGTTATGCAGGAATTTGCACGTTTTCAGTGAACTTGCTGTAATCTTTATTATGCAGAATATCTTTAAACTCATCGTTGGATTGAAGTAGTTGATTGAAATCAGGCGGAGCGCTTACCCTTGGTTTCTTTTTGGTTCCGGCCACCTTCCAGCCAAGGCGCTGCAGTTCGCTCATCAAAGTGCCTTTGTTAGCAGTGTACCTGAAAAATTCTGATACAGTCTCCCAAAAAGATGCTTTTGCCTGGTTTAAATCATTGCCGCTACCGGCAAGATCCAGCTCGGGAGAGTATATAATAAATACATTATCTTCTTTAAAAGAAAGCAGGGATAAACCGGTTTCAACTGCCCCGCCGATAATGGGCACCGATGCTTTAAAGTTTAATTTTGACATAGCTTACTTAACATTTTAACCACTGCAAAAGTTTAGTTTAATGGTGTTCCTGAAATATGAAATTAAAAAATTTGCTGGAACAATTTGGTATAATCAAGTATGTCCTTTCGCTCTATCTGGGCACTGTGCGTCCACACTATTTTTTTAACCATTCCTTTGCCTGACGGTTTGCTTCTTCGTTTGAAATAACTTTACCTTCTTTTATTTCTTTTTTT
>CAISWS010000315.1 GCA_903889265.1 uncultured Bacteroidota bacterium | reverse complement strand
GCCTGGTGCAGAAGATAAAAGAGATGCTAAAAACGCTTGCGGTTTTGTGAAAAGCGTTTACACTGCTTTGGGAAATGTGAATGCAGATTGGCTGCGTGAATCGTGCATTATCGAACTTATCTCTAATGTCCTTACTCTTGTTGGGGCTATTTTGATGTGGAAATTGAGAAAAACGGGTTTTTACATTTACATTTTGGGAATGCTGGTATTAATATTAAGTCCATTGGTGTTGGGTAATGCCATGTTTACCGAAGCGGACCAGGCATTTATTGGCCTTATCTTTATTGCTATGTACGGAGCTAATCTGAAGCAAATGAATAATAAAGGGATTGGGGTTACGGTTTGATTATTTTACCCTTTCTAAATGTTTATCTATTTTCTTAATAGCTTCTGAAAAATATTTTATCTGATTTTTGTTGTCTTTGGAGTAATCAATTGTCGCCCATTTTTTAATATTCCATTCATAACTTGCTTTTAACTCTGCAAGAAAATCATTAAGCGATTTTTTTGTCTCTGGAATTTCAACATAGGACTTAGCCCACCCAATAAAATTCAAAAGTCCAATTTCGTGCAATACTTTAATGGAAGTCCATGCTTTTACATTGTTGGACTTTGGTGCCCGAAATTTAGGCCCAATCCAATTTGTTGGCTGACCGCATTCGGGGCATTTTGGCCCTATTTCTTCTATATCCTTGTTGGCCGAAATTTCCGCAAGCATTTTTCGTTTGAAGGATTTTCTACATCCCGTGCAGATATATTTGGATTTGTAAGGCCTTTGGACGATATAATAGTTTGGGTTATCTGTCATATCCATAGTAACAGTTGTTACAAGTACCGATATTTTCCGGATCCACGATCTCAAAAAATGTCTATGTTAATGACCATCCAAACTATCTAAAAACGCACTCAACACCTGGTTATGTTGCTCCTTGTTATCCTGCATTGTTAAATGCCCTGCGTTTTTAATAATGGCCAGTTTGGCACCGGGGGTTAGGCTTTGGTAATATTTGCTGGTTTCGGGGTTAGCTTCGTCGTAATCGCCTACCATATAAAGCACTGGTAGCTTTAGTTTGCCCAAATCGGGTGTCCGGTCGTAAGTTTTTATGGTACCGGTGATTGTAAACTCGCTGGGGCCTTCCATATACAGGTATACATTTTCTCCTTCCTGGCTAAAGGCGCTGTCAACATCGGCGCTCCAGGGCACTTTGCGCGCTACGTATTTTTCGTAATAAACTTTCATTGCCTTTAGGTAATCGGGGCTGTCGTAGGTTTTATTCGCCTCATTTACCTTAATTATTTGCTGTATTGAATCAGGCATAGTTGCAATTTGTTTTTGTGCGTCGTCCATCCATCTGGGTATACTTAATGCCGAGCCGCTTAGTATAAGCCCCTTAATGCCCTCGGGGTGGGCAAGATAAAAATCTGTTCCCAGCATTGAGCCCCAGCTTGAGCCGTAAAGGAAATATTCTTTTAAACCCAGGCTGTCGCGCAGGGCTTTTACTTCCTCTACATAATTATCCATTGTCATTAAAGTGGTGTCTGTTATCCTGCCGCTGCGCCCGCAACCAAGTTGGTCGAAGAATATTACAGGCCGGTCTTTGCCTAGTTCGCCTATCGGGTTCAGGTAATAACTTGGTACACCGGGGCCGCCATGCAACAGGAGCAAAGGTGTTTTGGAGCCGGTGCCAACAATGTTGTACCATATGCGGCCACCTTTAACCTGTATATAACCCTGGCCGGGGGTTAGTTTTTTGCCGGTGTTATTGCAAGAGGTAAATATCAGCGCCGCAATAATAGCCGTAGCGCATAAGAGGTTGACTTTTTTCATTGGCTGAGGTTTGGTTTCAAATATAATAAACGGACGGGATATTTGTTTTAATCGCAGTCCGGCATAAAAATAAGGAGCGGATTTAAATTTCTTCATTTGATCGTAGCTTCTACCGCTCAAACAGCCCAGCCCAATAGATGCTGGTCTGGAACACACCTGCGATATCTGCTTAACTTCTATTTTACCGAAATGCGTAAATGATACAACTTATAGCTAAAGTTATATAATGCCGGCGGTAAGTGCCCGATATACCTTTGTAACATATTAATAACCAGTTAAAAATTAAAAAATATGAAAACTTTAGCCTTTATATCCCTTGTTTGTTCAGCGCTTTATTCTTCGGCAGGATGCTCTCTCGTTATAAAACCTATTGCTAATACACCCATCTGCTACGGCAGTGCCACGGGTTCTATCCGTTTGTCGCTTGTTGGCGGAACGGCACCTTACAATTTTGCCTGGAGTGGGGGATTACCCAACTCAATTGTTCAAAATAACCTTGTGGCGGGGATGTATTCGGTAACAGTTACTGACGCTAACGAACTTACAGCAACTTATTCTATTATTCTGGAACAACCTTTTCAGTTGCAAATAAACCCGGTTGCATATCCTTGTCAATCCCACGGTGCTGATGATGGTTCCATCCAAACCAGTGTTGACGGCGGAACACCCCTGTACGCTTATCTATGGAGTAATGGCGCTACCACCGCAAGTATATCTGGTTTGGCCGCAGGAGGATATGGTTTAACTGTTACCGATGAAGTTGGTTGTACCATGAGAACCTATGAAACTCTTACTGAGCCCGCTGCCCCGGTTACCCATCATTTTGGAAAACAGGTTGGACCGGGTGCAGATGAAAAATCGCTGAATACAAATGATAACTCCAATGGTACGATAGCTGGTGCACCAAAACTAAAAGATGGGGATGTTCAGGTATATCCCAATCCTGCAAGCCACACGGTGATTGTAAAGACAGGAGATGTAAATAATGCACAGATAACTTTAACCGATTTAAACGGCACTATAGTTTCTCAATTAAAGTCTGAATCAAACCAAACAAACCTGAGTGTAGGTTCCCTGGCAAATGGCAACTATATCATTGAAGTCAGAACTGACGATGGCAGCGTAGTGAGCAAAATAGTTACGATAGTGAGATAAACTGATGATGGGAATATTACCTAAAGCACCCCGGTTGCTTTAAGCAGTCGGGATTTTTTATGCATAGCCCTGGAATAGTTACATGCAACAGCGATTTGAGTAAATGTTGCTTCAAGCCCTTATATTTGCAGTATGCCCCTAAGAAGAATTTTACTGGTAGATGATGATGCCGCATTTCATTTTTTGCAGAAACTGGTATTGACCGACAATAACATTAACTGCCCGGTAGATTCAGTATACGATGGTTATGAAGCGTTGAGATATATGGAAGACTGCGATGGGAGCCCTGACCTGATATTGCTTGATTTAAATATGCCCCGGTGGGACGGGCTTGATTTTCTGGAATCATGCCGCAGATGCGGCCAGTTGCCCACTTATGTTAAGGTATTTATTCTTACCTCATCGCTGTTACAGGAAGATAGGGAAAAGGCGATGGCTTATAATTTTGTAACCGGATATCTGGAAAAGCCTTTAAATAAAGAATCTATAAAGGAAATCCTTTCGCATTTTTAGTGTTTTTTTTCAGCCCCGATGCCATCAAGTGAAGAAGCCTGGATCTATAAAAATCGCTTAGAGGTAATTTAACAGAAGGTTATTATCCCTTAAAATGACGCCTGTTAATTTGTTTGCGAAAATTTCGCAAATTCAAGCAGATGCTTATTTTCGCTGTGCGTTTAAACCAAACGATAGTTAAAAAAAACGGTGCGTATGAAAAAGAAATTGCTCTCCTTACAGGTCATTTTTTTATTGTTTCACCAAGTAGTGATGTCACAGTTACCGCAGCAACTTAATTACCAGGCGGTAGTGCGCAATGCCTCGGGCAACCCATTATCAAATGGAAATGTGGTGGGCCTTCAGTTTCAAATCCATGACAGTACCGCCAACGGGCCCGTTATTTACCACGAAACTTCGCAGGCTGCCACTAATCAATTTGGATTAATTACATATCCCATTGGCAGTCATGCTTCCCTTGCGGCCATAGCGTGGGGTGTCGGTCAAAAGTGGTTACAGGTACTTATAGACCCCAATGGAGGAACGAACTATACCGATATGGGCACTACGCAATTACTCAGTGTGCCCTATGCAATGTTTTCGGGTAATGGAACACCGGGTGCTGCGGGGCCTACGGGCTTACAGGGTATACAAGGCGCTACCGGTAATAACGGAACAAATGGCGCCACCGGCGCTACAGGCCCTACGGGAATTGGAGTAATGGGCGCAACCGGCCCTTCGGGTGTTGGAGCAACCGGAGCTACCGGGGCAACAGGTACGTTTACCGGCCCTGCCGGTGGTGATTTAACCGGGACCTACCCTAATCCAACATTAATTACAAGCGGCGTTACCGCAGGTATCTATGGCGATAACAGCCACATTCCGCAATTAACCATTGATGCCAATGGCCGGATTACATCGGCGTCCAGCGTCAGCGTAAACGCTAACAGTACTGGCAGCGTTCCAATTGGCGGCATAATTTTATGGAGCGGCACCATAGCCAATGTACCCACCAACTGGCATTTGTGCGATGGCACCAACGGTACCCCAAACCTGCAGGATAACTTTGTAGTAGGGGCGGGTAACAGTTATGCAGTAAATGCTACGGGCGGCTCAGCTAACCACTCACACACCACACCTCCTTTAACGGTGCCCGGGCTTACTTTTTCGGGTAGCACTGATGCAGCTGGCGGCACCTACGAAACCCAATATGCAGCGGTTAACGGATGTTGCGGTAACGAATGTAGCACTCCCGGCCACTCGCATGCATATTCAGGAACCACCGGTACCGGCAGCATACCTGCTAATGCCACGGGCGCAGCCAATTCCCTGCCGCCGTATTACGCTTTGGCTTATATTATGCGTATCAACTGATGTTTTAATCATCAAACCAACTTTTTTCGGTGCAATTTCAAGCTGGATTTATTCGAAACCGGAAGATATCAATATTGGTATTGTATGGCGTTAATGCGATACCTGAAGGAGGTTGACCCGGCCCTGAGTTTAACGGATTGCAGAAGCAGCCCTAAAATCTGAAGGCGACATCCCGGTAATCTTTTTGAAGAAATTAGAGAAGTAAGAAACATCTTCGAACCCTAGTTCAAAAGTTATTTGCTTGATGGATTTGTCGGTATAAAGCAGCAAGCGCCTGGCCTCTGCGATAATTCTTTCATGAATAATTTGCGAAGGTGTCTTCTGATTATAAATAGCAAATAAATTAGACAAGGTTTTAGGCGACTTACAAAGTTGCTTTGCATAAAAACTAACCGAATGTTCGGATTTGAAATTGGCTTCAACCAACAGGTTGAATTTACGGATAATATGGAACCTGTTTTCCTGAATTTTTCTGGCAGGTGCATATGCACTTTTTGCAAGCTGGGTTACAAAAATGATAAGGCGCTTTAGTAATACCAGTAACATTTCGTTTTGAATGTTGTCTGATGTTTTAAACTCTTCGGTAAAAACATCCATCAGCAACTGTAGTTTTTGCTGTGCCCGTTCGCTTAACTTAACAAATAAATGGTCCGTGCTGCTAAACAGAAATCCAACGCAGCTAACTTCACTGTCATGGTCTATAATGCAATAAAACTCCCGGTTAAACTGCCAGGCCATAATGGTTGAAGAATCTTCAAAACTGAAAGATTGGTTAAACAAAAGGGTAAGCAGCGTGTTAGGGGGAAATTCATATTCAGTTCCGTCTATAGTTACAGCCTGGCTTTCTCCCGGATTCCAAGCAATGGTAAAATATTTATTGAACCTGTCTTTGGTAAAAAATGCCCGGTCAAAGCCGCGCTCTTCTTTAAATAGCATTAACTCACCTTCTGTATGCTCTTCCTTTAATGTAAACTTCATTGTTGATTTGGATGGATTACTGATGCAATGTACGACACTATCACAAGAAAGACCTGCTTTTGTTGTTTTTTTGGAATTAAGTGATATATCAACTATATTTACATCACCAAATAAATATAATGACGCAATCTGAACATACAATCTTTTATAGTATCGAAAAAGCGATTAAATCCTACAGACAATTTGCTCAAAAAAGCATAATAGCCAGCGGCTTTGATATCACCATAGACCAGGGCCTGATTTTGAATATCATACATGATAATCCCGGCATTTCCCAGCAACAGATAGCAGTCAGGGCATTTAAAGATCACGCTTCTGTAACCCGTATCATTGAAAACCTTGTTAGCAGGGATATCCTGCACCGAGATTTCCACAAAGAGGACAGGCGGCGATTTAACCTGAGCATAACTGATTTAGGGGCAACCCTAATCAGGCAAATTAAGCCTGTTGTTAATGCAAACAGGAAAAAAGCCACTAAAGGCATTTCGCCATCGGAAATTGAAACTTTAAAAAACCTGCTGGAGAGGATAACTGACAATTGCAAGTGATAAACACTTGTCTTGCTAAAACAACCAACAATGATAAATTCCGGATTCATCCAATCTATTATTCTTACAAGTATGCTCACATTTTTTTCATTGACCCGGGCTCAGGGCCAGGCCAATGATAGCATAACCAGCGAAGAGCGTTATCAACGGTACCTTAAATTTTATAAGCTTGTAAGGGGCGTTAATGTTCGTCCGCATTGGTATGCTGACGAAAACCGTTTCTGGTTTGCTGCGGGCACGCCAGATAGCACAGTTATTTATGAGGTGAATGCCAGCCGTAACACCAAAACCGAATTATTTAATAACCAGCGCTTACGCGGGGCACTCAAACAGTTGCTGGCTCATGAGCCCCCAAATAAAGGAATTCCATTTACCGATTTTGAATTTGCCGCAGATTCCATTACCGTTCAATTCAAAGTAGAAGGCCAGTCGTTCCGCCTCAATCTTAAAAGCTACAAAATCTCTTCCGTTGGGGTTTCTCCGGATGCAGTTTTAAGCGAACCGCAATTATTTTCTCCGGATGGAAAACAATTTGCCTTTGTAAGGGATAATAATTTATGGCTTGGGGGTAAAACCAGCCCCAAGCCAGAACTGTTGACCGACGATGGTATAAAAGATTACAGATGGGATATGCCCACTACAGCCTGGTCGCCTGACGGGTCTTTTATACTCGTCCAAAAAACTGATGAGCGGAAAGTGCATCAGTTGCCAGTGGTCAACTACTCAACACCGTTGGAAGAAGTGGAGTGGAGCCCATATGCAAAAACCGGTGGTGCGCTGGAAATTAATGAGCTTTTTATTATTGATATTAAAAACAAACGTCAGATAAAAATTGATGTGGGCAATGATACTGCACAATATATTTTCCCTTTGGGATG
>CAISWS010000314.1 GCA_903889265.1 uncultured Bacteroidota bacterium | reverse complement strand
TAAAAGTGTGGTAACTTCTAAGCTATAAAAATGGGGCGGCTTCGGCCTCCCCTATTTTTTTTCTCGGACAGTATAGATATTATAAATATAAGTATTTGCAGGTGGTTTTTGAAATGCTTTAATATTATCGGCCAAATAAAATAAAATTGTTCTTCCACACCTATAGACCACGTTTGCGCAACATAAGGCACAAAAGTAAAGGCTACTTGCGAAATATTGGGTAATATTAAAAATAATAAAATCTGAAGATGGTAATGTTCCTGTAAGGATTTCGGTGCACCGGGTAGCACAAAAAAAGCAACCTTAGACAAAATGAACAAGCCAATAATCAGTATCAGGTAATATAGCGGCCATATTCTAAGAACACGACGAAGATAAAATTTCTTAATATTTATTGTTCCATAAGTGCTTTTTTCAGCCAGCAATAAGTATGTGATTAGAAAACCGCTCAGGACAAAAAATAAAGTAACTCCTAAAGATCCGATTTTAGAAAAAAACGGAACAGACGCAACACTATTTAATCCGTAAAAACTTTTCCAATCCTGCGTATGGCCTATCATTACCAAAGAAGCGGCAACAAATCTCAAACCGTTTAGATTTGGGAAAAAAACAGTTGAAGGAACTTTTGAATTCATCAGGCATTAAATTGCCGTAAAGCTATTAATTATTGACAATCGCCTCTAACTATTTCCTTGCGTGACGGGGCTTTGCCGCTTTGCGAAATTACGGCCCACCGGGCATGCGGGGCACTTCATGCCAGTGCCCCAATCTTTGAAATGATCACCAGGCATTGAAAGGCGCAATAACACATAACACTAAGGCCGGATTTTGAGTTGGATTAAAGGAATAAAGGCATAGCATCATCTATTTTGCGAGTTTGAGTAAGCTGCCCATTCAAGTTCATTTTTTATTCTAATTGCTGGTTTTAATACCCTCCGGTTGACCATTTTAAGTTTTGATATGTATGTCTGCGTTGAAATAAAACTCCTTCGTTTTAGCCTTTTTATAGTGCATAGCACTTACATTTGCCAACCATGAACGTTACCGACCACTTAAAAAATGCAACCAATACTTTGTTTAGTATTGAGGTATTGCCGCCGCAAAAAGGAAAAACCATTGATGACCTTTTAAGGGTGATTGAGCCTTTAATGGAGTTTAAGCCTCCGTTTATTGATGTTACCTACCACCGCGAAGAAATCATCTACAAAAAGCGCCCTGATGGCCTGATGGAGGAAGTGCCTTTGCGCCGCCGCCCCGGTACCGTAGGTATTTGCGCTGCCATAAAAGGAAGGTTTAATGTTGATACCGTTCCACATTTGGTGTGTGGTGGATTTACACCCGAAGAAACCGAGGACGCACTTTTTACCCTGCACTACCTGGGTATCAATAATGTTTTGTTATTACAGGGCGACGCAGATAAAAACCAAAAGTCGGGCCCCGGAAAATATGGCGCTTACAAATACGCCAGCGACCTGGTAAGCCAGGTTTCAAAAATGAACAAAGGCAATTTTTTGCATGAAGAAACGGTTAACGAACTAAAGACAAACTTCTGCATCGGCGTTGCGGGTTATCCTGAAAAACACTTTGAAGCGCCCAACCTTAGCATAGACCTGAAATGGCTAAAACACAAAGTTGATTGCGGTGCCGATTACATCGTTACGCAAATGTTTTTCGACAATAAAAAGTATTTCGAATTTGTAGATAAATGCCGCGCTGCCGGCATTACCATTCCCATTATCCCCGGCATTAAGCCACTGGCTGCCAAAGGTCAATTAACTGCCCTGCCGCGTTTATTCCATATAGATATTCCTGACGACCTTGCTGATGCCGTTGATGCCTGCAAAGACGAAAAAGCAGTGAAGCGGGTGGGCGTTGAATGGGCTATCCAGCAAAGCAAGGAGTTAAAGGCCGCTAAGGTTCCTTGCCTGCACTATTATACTATGAGCCGGAGTGAAGCTACAATTGAGATTGCGAAGGCGGTGTTTTAGCCCGTCTAAATCTTCCGCAGCGGCGGAGCGCCTTAAAACAAGGCCTCCATTTTTAAAACGGCTTTATTGCAACAAAGGGGTATTTAAAGTCTCTCCTTTGGGGAGAGTTAGAGGGGCTAAGGCTTTTCAAACACAGTCCCACATTTCTTGCAAGTGCGCAATTCTAAATTAGAATAGAATTTATCCATTACTACAGGCAGGTCTTTTACAATATCATTTACCGGCACTTTTACCTGGTATAACAGACTGCCGCAACCTTCGCAATACCACTGAAAGCCATCCTCAATTTCATGGCCGCGCTTAATTTCCATCACTAACCCGACCGAGCCTTCGGGCCTGCGTGGTGAGTGTGGGGTGCGCGCAGGCAACAGAAAAATATCACCTTCGTTAATGTTGATGTCGCGCATTTTTCCATCCTCCACTATCTTAACTACAATATTTCCTTCCAACTGATAAAAGAATTCCTCCGTTTCGTTGTAGTGAAAATCTTTGCGCTTGTTGGGGCCACCTACCACCATTACAATAAAGTCGTCATTATCGGTATAAACCACCTGGTTCATTACTGGCGGCTTTAGTAAATGCCGGTGTTCATCAATCCATTTCTTAAAATTAAAAGGTGCTATTGCTGCCATTGCCGTTTGTTTAAAAGTTCACTTCACAACCCATTGCTTCACTCTTCACAAAACCAATTTCCCGGTATTCTTCATGAAATTTACCATCCGACAATACGTATTTCACCACCGTTTTATCATCCGGGTAAACAATAAAATATTCCTTCACGCCAAAACGCTCGTAAATGTCAAATTTTACTTTGGTGTCGCGGAAAGAGTTTGATGGGGAGATTATTTCGAATACTACATCCGGGGCATCCTTTATTTTGCCTTCCTTAATGATATTTAATCTTTCTGCGGCTATAAACAACAAGTCGGGTTGAACCACATGTCCGCCAATAAATACATCCATTGGAGCGGTTACTATTTCTCCCTTATGATTATGCTTTAGTTGTACATAGATTTCCGTTACAATATTCAAACTGATTTTCTGATGGCCGTAAGTTGGCGCTGGTTCCTGAACAACATTGCCATCAATCAATTCAATATTCTCATAAGGGAGTTCCATAAACTCCTCCAGAGTTACTTTCTTTTTTGTTTCGGTGCCAATCATAGCCGGTACTTTGTTCAAATATACTAATTTTCAGCCTGAATAAACCGCATCACATCTTACTATGAATCTTGATTTAAAAGGCAAAAACGCATTTGTTGGCGGAAGCAGCAAAGGCATAGGCAAAGCAGTAGCATTTGAACTGGCCCGGTTAGGCGCCAGCGTAACTTTGGTTGGCCGCGAAGAGCCCAGCCTGATGCAATGTTTAATAGACCTCAGTTTTATTGGCACCAGCGAGCAGCGCCACGATTACGTAGCTGTAGATTTTGCGGACCCGGATAAGGTTAAATCGGCTGTTGAGCGACACATGAAAAAAACAAACAAAACCTACCAGATACTGGTAAACAACACCGGTGGCCCGCCTTCGGGCAAAATAGTGGATGCCGAAGAAAAAGATTTTATAAAAGCTATCGAATCCCATTTAATCTGCAATCACGTGCTTACCAAATTGTTTTTAGACGGCATGAAAAAAAGTGGCTATGGCCGGATTGTAAATATCATTTCAACTTCCGTAAAACAACCTTTACCAAACCTGGGTGTAAGCAATACCACCCGTTGGGCTGTAGCAAGCTGGGCCAAAACAATGGCTAACGAACTGGGCGAGTTTGGCATTACCGTAAACAATGTATTACCCGGTGCCACGGAAACCGAAAGGCTAAATGCCATAGTTAAGGCCAACAGCGAAAAAATGAATGTTTCTGTTGATGTAGTTAAAGAGACTATGCTGAAAGAAATACCGATGAAACGTTTTGCCAAAGCAGAAGAGGTTGCCAATGCTGTTGCATTTTTAGCTTCCCCCGCAGCCGCTTATATCACCGGAATCAATGTGCCCGTTGACGGTGGCAGAACGGGCAGTTTATAATTAGGTAAATTAGTGCCTTCGATAATCACCCATGGAGAAAATACTAAACTATATAAACGGCGTATTGCAGGAGCCAGCATCTAAACAGTACCTTGATAATTACGAACCTGCCACCGGTAATGTATATTCACAGGTGCCTGACTCCGATGAGCACGACGTGCAGCAAGCCGTTGACGCGGCCCGCGCTGCTTTCTCTGGCTGGAGCAACACCGGCCTTGAAGAGCGCATGATGATAATGCTAAAAATCGCCGATGGCATCCAAAGCCGTTTCTGCGAATTTGTAGCCGCCGAATCAAAAGACAATGGCAAAACACTGCATCTGGCTGCTGCGATGGATATACCCCGTGCTATTTCCAATTTCCGCTTTTACGCCTCAGCCTTACAACATTTTTCGGCCGAGAGCCATCAAACACCAGGAACCGCTATCAACTACACACTTCGCCAACCTGTTGGTGTAGTAGGCTGCATTTCGCCTTGGAATTTGCCCTTATACCTTTTTAGCTGGAAAATTGCACCTGCGTTGGCTACCGGTAATTGCGTTGTGGCAAAACCCAGCGAAATAACCCCTTACACCGCCTACCTGTTGTCCCAGGTTTGCATCGAAGCAGGCTTACCCAAAGGGGTATTAAATATTGTTCATGGTTTGGGAGGCAAAGCCGGGCAGGCTATTATTGAACATCCTGAAATTAAGGCCATATCCTTTACCGGCGGCACAGAAACCGGTAAGCGCATTGCAGCAACTGCTGCACCCATGTTTAAAAAACTATCGCTTGAACTGGGTGGAAAAAACCCCAACCTGGTTTTCGCTGATTGCGATTTTGAGGAAACCGTAAAACAAAGTGTAAGAGCTTCCTTCTCCAACCAGGGAGAAATTTGCCTCTGCGGCTCACGCATTTTTATTGAACGTTCTATTTACGAAAAATTCAAAGCTGCTTTTATTGAACAGGTAAAAGCATTAAAAGTGGGTGATCCGAATGATGCATCCTCCAACCAGGGTGCAATTGTTTCTTTAGCACACAAACAAAAAGTGTTATCCTATATCCAATTAGCAAAAGAGGAAGGAGGCAACATTTTAACCGGCGGGCACGAAGTAAAATTAGAAGGCCGTTGCTCAGATGGTTACTTTATTGCACCAACAGTTATTGAGGGCCTGGCACATACCTGCCGCACCCAACAGGAAGAAATTTTCGGGCCAGTGGTTACATTAACTCCGTTTGACACTGAGGAAGAGGCTCTAACCATGGCCAACTCGGTAAAGTATGGCCTCGCTTCATCTATCTGGACCAACGATTTAAAACGCGCTCATCGGGTAGCCGAAAAAATTGAAGCTGGTATTGTTTGGATTAACTGCTGGCTGCTCCGCGATTTGCGCACCCCCTTTGGAGGCGTAAAAGCCTCCGGCGTTGGCCGCGAAGGAGGATTTGAAGCCATGAAATTTTTTACCGAGGCAAAGAATATCTGTATTAAGAATTGAACGTTAGTAATTGTAGATTTAGATAAAGAAGCCGTCACCCAAAAAGCGGAATATTTTATGAGCGATACACTTCCAAAACCCATGGGCCTTTATCCCATGACCCGCAAAGCCGGTAGCCTTATTTTTGTTAGCGGTATGGGGCCACGCGAAGCCGGCACTGATAACATCCCCGGCCTGGAACTGGACAAGTACGGCAACTACAAAACATTCGATTTTGAAGCGCAGGTGCACTCCGTTTTCAAAAATGTAAAAACCGCTTTGGATGAAAACGGCAGCGGTTGGGATAAAATAGTAGATGTTACTGTGTTCCTTGTAAATATGAAACGCGACTTTTTAACCTTCAACCGCATCTACGCCGAATATTTTAAAGAGAATCTGCCCTGCAGAACTACAGTTGAGGTAACCGCCCTCCCCTCCCCTATTGCTATCGAATTAAAAGTTATTGCTACCCTGTAATTGATGGCAAAGAAGAAATCAAAAATGCCCCGATGGGTAAAAATCACAATCTGGTTTTTACTGCTATTTGCTGTTGTAATTGTGTCGTACCAAAACAAAAAGTATTTCCGCAGGGCTTACCGGTACTTCACTTACCGCTATCACAAAACCAGTTCCCGGCCTTCCGATTTTCCTGATGGCTTTGAGGTGCATGGTATCGATATTTCCCACTTTCAGGATGTAGTGCAGTGGAATAAACTTCAGGCCATAAATACCCAGGGCGACACCATCCGCTTTCAGTTTGTGTACATTAAAGCAACGCAGGGCATTTTGATTGAAGACAATATGTTTGATGAAAATTGGGAGGAGGCCAAAGACCACCACATCACCCGGGGCGCGTATCATTACTTTCTGCCCGACCGTAACCCCCAGGTGCAGGCCATCAACTTTATTGCCAACGTAAAACTTAAACCCGGCGACCTTCCTCCGGCGGTGGATATAGAAGAAGCAAAGGGACAAAGCAAGGAGCAGATTGTAACCGCTTTAAAGGAATTTATGAATTACCTGGAGGACCATTATAAAGTTAAACCTGTCATATACTCCAACATCAATTTTATTGAAGATTACCTGATGGACGATTTTAAGGATTATAATTTCTGGGTATCGCATTACGAACCTGACCACCTGGATATTGATGCTGATAGCCTGAAATGGGTTTTCTGGCAGCACTCTAACAAATCAGATTTGCTGGGCATAAACGGCAATACAGATGTAAATGTCTTTAACGGAACCCGGCAACAGTTTGACTCCTTATTGGTTAAATAATTCAGCGCTATGAACAAAAAATACTTGCCCCTGTGGGGTATTATTGGCGGCCTTCTTTTATTCTTTCTGTTAAAAGGTTTTATTGAACATGTTAGTTTTCACAAGCAGGATTATAAGTCAGCGCAACACGTTTATGCCGGTAAAACCTGTGTACTGATTGTTCCCGAAAACTGGAAAGACTCAGTAGTGCAAATATCAGATTCGTCAGCGTTTATCCATCTTAAATCCGGTTCTGAACAGGCGGGTATTGACATTTCAGTTAATAGCCAGGTCAGAGATACTATTAAAGACCTAAATAACTTTGAAAATCGTTTTCACCTAAGCCTATTAGACAAATATTCAAAAACTTACTTTAACAAATTCGGAAACTACCAGGGCCGCGGATTGCTTATGACTGGTAAAATTCAGGGCAGACAGGAAGGCTACGTAAAAATTTTTATCCATGTAGATTCTGTACAGTCGCTTTTTGTAGTGGAATGCAATACAACTCCCGGCTCGAAACAAGTGGCGGACGACCTGCAACAAATTGAAACCTCCTTTAAAGTAAGATAACCCTGTTTGTTTCCGTATTGATTAAATAATTTCTTTTGTCAGGAAAACCCCGATAAAAAAATCATCTTCATAGCCACATTCAACAACCGGTAATAAATTGCTGAGGGCAGCGCGGCATACATGATTATACTGATAGGCATTATCATTTACATTCTTTATAAAGACTACCTGCGCGATAAGGAAAAAGCCGCCACGGCACAGCCATCTGCCACCGATAAGCTGGTAGCCTGCGCTACCACCCCCGATACAAAACGCTTAACACAGGTGCGCATCTTTATAGTAAGCGTATATGTTATCATTTTCGGCTGGTTGTATTTTGCCTGGTACCGGTTATACCCCAAAAGCAATTTCCACTGGTTTGATGACCGCGGCGAGTGGAACCAGGTTGATAAAGCCGGCCACATGTATGGTGCCTATTTCGAAACCGTTTGGGCTTACGAATTGCTGCGCTGGTCGGGCATGGATAATAAAAAGGCGGCATTCACTGCCGCCTTTATCGGCCTTGAATTTGAGAGCACCATCGAGCTTTGGGACGGCTTCTCTACCAAATGGGGTGCCTCTTGGAGCGACTTAATGGCCAACGCCGTTGGCGCATCGCTGGCACTGGTGCAATACCTGTTATGGGAAGAACAGCGCATTATGTGTAAGTTTTCCTATAACGGTAACGAATATAAATACCCCACGCCCGAACTGCGTGAACGCGCCGACGACCTTTTTGGCAAAACGTTTTTCGAAAAAGTATTGAAAGACTATAACAACATTACCCTCTGGCTTTCCATCAACCCCTCCAAGTTCTTTCCCGGCACCACGCCCGATTGGGGCTGCATTGCCATCGGTTATGGTGGCGAAAACATGCTGGGCGGCTACGAAAATAAATGGATAGATGCAGCCGGCAAACCTCATGACCGCTCTGATCTGAAACGCTATCGCACCCTCAAATTTTCATTAGATGCCGACCTTCCGCGGCTTCGCCCCAATGACCCAACCGGCCGTGCAGCCTTTAAAGCTTTAAATATTATTAAAATGCCGTTTCCGAGTTATAAAGTGAGGTTGTAGATATTAATTATTGGGCTCCCTTCGCTACCGCTCAGGTCGCGCTTTACGCTTCAACTCCTCGCTGCCAAAGCATCGCTGCGGGGTTTCCGCTTCAATCGCTAACCCGAACAGCCCGCCCTTACGGCTTTGACGTGGTGCGTAGTTGAGTATCAGCTAAAATTTACTGCAAAATTTCCATCTTTGAAAAAAAACTACATTTGAAATATGAAGACCTTATTAAACTTTTCGTTGTTAACACTTATATTAATAAGTGCTTGTAAAAAAGAGTCCCCTACAAGCATAAATCAGGTTGCTTATCAAGTTACCGACATTGATGGCAATAAATATGACACCGTAAGAATAGGTTCACAGGTTTGGTTAAAACAAAATCTAACAACAACCCATTTTAGAAACGGTGATTCAATAAATGAACTTGTGGATAGTGCCTCATGGGTAAATGCTCAATCAGGTGCATGGTGCTATCCGTATGGTGATTCTGCTGGCTATGGCAAACTTTACAACTGGTATGCTGCCACAGATTTAAGAGGCATAGCTCCCTCTGGCTGGCACGTTCCTTCAGACTCTGACTGGACCGTGCTTATGAATTATGTTAATGATAACAGTGGTCATCTTAAATCGACAAACGACTGGATATATTCTAATTACGAAGGAGATAACTTAACCGGCTTTACAGCATTACCTGCTGGATATCGTGCCTCTGGCATATATAGCTATGAAGGTTACTATGCTTTTTTCTGGACAACATCTTCCGAATATTCCAATGGAATATTTTTTCATTTGGATTATGGCGATTCCTTTACAACAGAATCCAATTTTGGCAAAAGCTTCGGTTTTTCTATCCGTTGTATTCAGGATTAGCCATGCCATCCATTTAATAAAAGAAACAGTTAAGGAAAAATCTTAAATGCTATTGACCTGAAAGGAGTTAATGAATTCTAATGGTTTCATTGCCTTTGTCGCTATTCCTAATTCATCGTATGTTTTCTTCGTTTTATAAAGACACCTGTCGTCAAGAGTAATAAAGTATTCGCAATGTGCCCCATAAAAAACATGTAAAGCATCATCAATCAGATTGGAAAACTTTTCGTCAGATTTAATTCCCCTAAAATCAATTTTAAAATAAGCATTTATAATTCTCTGATATACTGGATTATCACTCGTTTTTGTATTCCCAGAATGCCTTTCCCACATTTCATCACTATTCAAATAATTTGGTCGCTCTACATCGTCCTTATTGAGTTCTGCAAATAAGTCTTTTTGTGTTTTAAGCTTTGCTAAACTCTTATTGGCAAATGTCCTTAGTGCTTTATAAAGAGAATAGTCTTTCTTCGCATTTGCTGAGAACTCATGTATATCTTCACATAAAGCAAGAGCATTCAATTCATTTTTCGTTCTAGGAAATATCAAATCGAATATGGGGTCTGCCTTATATAATTCCTTAAAGTTTGCTGGAATAGAAATCTTCCTAAGCATTTCATAAAGTTCGACTGCACGTCCCGATGTATCCCCACTTAAAAGTTTAGTAAATCCTCCTGAAGTTACATCAGTTTCCTCAAGGGCCGAATTAAAAAACTCATCTGTATTACGGTAATGCCAAACTACTTCTTGGTTACCCCAATATTGCACAATACAAAGGTTATTAGTTAACCTACTTAACGTTTCTAGATGTCCTGATATATAATTAGAATCATTAAAATAACCTCGGAGTAAGTCATTTATATGTGCGTTGGAGTACGGGCAAACAATTTTGCCGTCTAGTATCAATTTCTCAATCGCACTAAAAACTCTCTGTTGCTCTTCACTTAAAACACTCTTCTTCTCAATTAGATTAAAAACGTTCCAATCAAAATACACGTAATTCATTGCGTAAATTTTAAAGCATCAATCCAGGCAATTTTCGCTTACGTATAGCATCGCGTTCTAACACAATGAACCATCCGGGAATTTCAATGCCTCCTTTAAAAACTATATCAAGCATTTCAAAAGGTTCATCGGGTGTGGCAGGGTCAAATTTTAAATAAATCAGTCCCTCAGGTATTGCAATTTTGCGGTAAAATATAAGTTCGCCGTAATCACGGTCAAAAGTCAAAATAATCTGTTTATTGGCAGCGGCATATTGCAACACCTTTGTATCGGGCGCACTTGGCATTAGTTCAGTAACGCTCTCAACCTCATAACCGGTTTCCCGTAACATGCGGATGCTGGTGCCCGGAAAATTTTCATTGGCAAGCAACTTCATGCCCGTATAAGAATAAACTCATCCTGTATGCAATCCTGTAGGTATTCAAACACCGCCCTTAAATCATCCGTTTTAAGCTGAGGATAATTTTCGAGTATCTGTTTCTCTGTCCATCCCGCTTTATACAAGCCCAAAATAAACTCCACTGAAAGCCGGGTGCCTTTTACTACGGGTTTGCCCACCAAAATCTCAGGGTCGGCATGTATATGTTCTTTCCAATTCATCACAACTTATTTGATTGTAAATTTAAAAAAACTGACGTAATCGTCATAAGGCGTGTAAAGTCAACCGACCTTCAAGTCTAAATACTTAATACTCTATACTCAACACCAAAAACTACAACTCCTTCCTCAACCTAGCCACCGGTATATTCAATTGTTCCCTGTATTTAGCAACGGTGCGGCGGGCAATGTTGTAGCCACGCTGGTTCAGTATTTCAGTCAGCTTCTGGTCGCTGATGGGTTTATCTTTGCTTTCGGCGCCTATCATATCGCTCAGTATCTTTTTAACCTCACGGGTAGACACTTCCTCACCACTATCAGTAGTCAGCGACTCGCTGAAAAAGTATTTAAGTTGGATAGTGCCAAATTCCGTTTGCACATACTTGCTGTTGGCTACACGTGACACCGTTGAAATATCCAACCCCGTTTTATCGGCAATATCTTTCAATATCATGGGCTTCATGCGCGTTTCATCGCCGGTAAGCAGGTATTCGCGCTGGTATTCCATCAGGGCGTTCATACACATCAGCATGGTATTGTAGCGCGATTGTATTGCATCAATAAACCACTTCGCCGAATCAATCTTCTGCTTCACAAAAAGGATAGCTTCTTTCTGGCTCTTACTCTTAATCTTGGCGTTTTTATACTCATTCACCATTTCCTTAAAATGGTTGCTTATCCGCAGCTCAGGCGCATTGCGCGAGTTCAACGTAAGCACCAGTTCGCCGTTGTTATTGGCTAGTATAAAATCAGGTATAATGGTTAGCTGTGCATCACCCTGGCTACCTGCAAAGGCATTTCCGGGCCGTGGGTTCAGTTTGGTTATTTCATCTATAACCTTCTTTAATTTTTCAGAGTCAATACTAAAAATAGACTCCAGTTTATCGTAGTGCTTCTTGGCAAACAGGTCAAAATACTTTTCTATAATCCTGATAGCTATTTCAGTAAAAACAGTAGGGTCTTCTTTTCTTTTTAATTGCAACAACAGGCACTCTTCTAAAGACCGCGCCCCAACTCCAGCGGGGTCAAACTTTTGTATTTGCAATAAAATAAACTCCAGCTCCTTCTCATCCGTAGCCACATTCTGCCTGAAAATCAGGTCGTCTACAATGGCATCCGGTTCGCGGCGTAAGTAGCCGTCATCATCCAAACTGCCAATCAGGTGCATAGCAATTTGTTGCTGCCGCTCGTCCAGGTCCAGCATACCCACCTGCGATTCAAGATATTCATGAAAGGTAGAAGCAATGGCTACAGGCACGCTCTTGTTATCATCTTCCGGGTCGTGCACTTCACTGGGGTTATCGGTTTTGTAGTCCGCCACGCCTTCGTCGTCTTCATCATAGTACTCGCTGATGTCAATCTCATCATCAAGCTTGGCTTCTTCCTCAATTTGCTCCTCGGTTTCATCACCCGTCTCGGCATCAGTTGTTTCCTCCACCGGCGACTCTGTTTCTGCCTCTGCCTCCGGGGTTTCGTCCTCTAAATTTTCCCCCTCTTCAAGGGCCGGGTTAGCCTCTATCTCTTCCTTAATACGCTGTTCTAACTGGGCAGTAGGTATCTGTAGCATCTTCATTAACTGAATCTGCTGGGGTGAAAGCTTCTGTAGTAATTTTTGTTGTAACCTCTGGTTAAGCATCGCCGCAAATTTTCAAAAATCTCATTAAATAAACACTATCCTTCACTATTTTCAATACATCACTCAACAAATTACCTCGGTTAACGGTTGTTGTAACGGTCAGGTGCAGGGCATTTATTACTGCACTTGCATGGCATAGATAAACGATTTTGCCTGTCAAGTCAAGTATTTCAGAAGATGAAATGCTTTTCTATATTCGCAATCCTTTGTTAAAGCCGGGCTATAGCTGGCAAACAGGGCTTGTGCCACAAAGGGCATAAAGCATTTAAATAAGAATTGTTATTGGTTTTACTTTGTATTTCTTTGTACCTTATTGGCAAAGATTTTTCTGAATCGGGATTATAAAAGTTAGTTATGATATACATTAAAGACCTTGCCAAACACGAAGGGCAGGAAGTGGAACTGAAAGGCTGGAACGCACAAAAACGCGATAGCAAAGGCCTTGTATTTATGACCATGCGCGATGGAACAGGCTTTGTTCAGTGCATAATCAATGTAGAAACCGTTGGTAATGATGCCTTCGAAGCTGCCAAAAGATTGCCTCAGGAAAGCTCTTTTTCCTTAACCGGTAAAGTAGTAAAAGACGACCGGCAGTTTGGAGGATACGAGATACATGCCACTGCATTTACAGTTATAGCCGAAGCAGAAGAGTATCCTATTACACCTAAAGAACACGGCGTTGACTTTTTGATGGATAACCGCCATTTATGGCTGCGCTCAAAAAGGCAATGGGCCATTATGCGTGTGCGGAACGAAATTATTTACTCTATCCACCGCTTTTTCCAGGAAAAGGGCTTTATACAAATGGATGCTCCCATTTTTACCGGTAACGCCTGCGAAGGAACCTCAACTTTATTTGAAACCGATTATTATGGCGAACCGGCTTACCTGTCGCAGTCAGGCCAGTTATACGGCGAGGCTATGGCTATGGCACAGGGGCTTATTTATACTTTCGGGCCTACCTTCAGGGCTGAAAAATCAAAAACCCGCAGGCACTTATCCGAGTTTTGGATGATAGAACCGGAAATGGCTTTCTACGACCTTAAAATGGACATGGATGTAATTGAAGAGTTTATCCGTTATGTAATAACCAGTGTTCTGGAGAAAAACCAAATGGAACTGAGCGTTTTGGAACGCGATACTACTTACCTTGAAAAAGTGCGCGCCCCTTTTATAAGGATGAAATATGAAGATGCCGTTAGTATTATAAAAGGCGAAAAAGAAGTAAACGGCAAAACCACTTTGCAAATGCTGGAGGAAGAAATTGCCCAGTTAAAAGCAGAGAAAGAAACCCTTTTAAAGGATATTGAAGACCGCGAGGCCAAAATAAATTCAGGCGAGTTGAAAAAAGGCGAGGTAAACTTTAACCGCAACAAGGTTGACCAGCTTAAAAACCAATTGAAGGATATTGAAGAGAAAGAGCAGAACATCCCGGCCTGGCTAAACAGCGCCCGCAACTTTAAACGCGGCGATGATTTTGGAGGAAGCGATGAAACCGTTTTAACCAAAATGTTCGGGCAACCGGTAATGGTTTACAACTGGCCGCAGGAAGTAAAGGCCTTTTACATGAAGGAAGACGAGCACGATAAAGGGTACGCCAAAGGGGTAGACTTACTGGCCCCTGAAGGCTACGGCGAAGTAGTAGGCGGCGGCGAACGTGAAACAGATTTAGAGCGCCTGAAACATAAAATTATTGAGCACGACCTGCCCATGCAGGCCTTTGAATGGTACCTGGACCTCCGCAAGTTTGGCAACGTTCCACACGCCGGTTTTGGTTTAGGTTTAGAAAGGTTAGTTGCCTGGATTTGCGGTTTACAGCACATCAGGGAAACTATTCCGTTCCCGCGTTCTTATGGTAGATTGCTGCCATAGATTGAAAGATTTGACAACTTTTAAAAAGTTGTCAAATCTTATCCCCCCCGATAATCTACCCTGTTCAACCGGTAAAAAATAGCTGGTAATATTTCTTTTCCTATTTTCATTTTTGAAAACAGATTTGCCTGCGCATGGATTTTATTAAACGAACCTTTCCACTTCTTTTCGGAATCTTCCTGCTTTCAGTGGCGGTTCGTTTACCCATGCTTAACAGGCCGCTGAGCAAGCACCACGAGTTTTGCACGGCTATATCATTGCGGGTAATGCAAATATGGTACGATAACGGCATTGAAAAATACAACGGCAACCCGGTAATGACCTATAACAACGCTGCCGATAAATACATTAACAACAGCGCCAACGCATCGGGTAAAATGATTGATAGCGCAGGCAACTATTACTACGTATCTCACCCACCGTTTGCGTATTATTTTCCCTTCGTAATTTTTAAAGTGTTGCACATACGGCCCGATGTGCTGCCGCTGCAAATACTTAATTTGCTGTTTCATTTTATCAGCGGGTTGTTTGTTTATTTTACGGTGTGCCTGCTCAGCTTTAACCGCGCGCGCAGCTTACCATACAGGCCCGGGGTAGTGGCTTTCGTTATCTACACTTTTTTGCCGGTTACCCTCTGGTTTCAGGGTAATGTATACATGAGTGATATGGCTGTTCACCTCCTTTTTATCATCGGCGTTTACACGGCGCTTAAAATGATAATCAGGCAAAAGTTTTATTCGCCCAAATATATTTTCCTTTATGTGCTATGCCTGGCTTTAATGCTGTATACTTCCTGGTTAGGTGTATTCTTCGCATTTGGCATCCTGGTTTATTCGCTACTGCATGTAAGGGGCAATAAAAATTTTAATGTGCTTATCTGGTCCACTTCTGTTACCACCATTATTATGCTGCGTTTAATTGTATACCAGTACTCGCAAATAAACGGGGTTGAAGCTTATTTAATGGAAATGTTCAATCGCTACGCACAACGCGGAAGCCTGGAGGGAACCGACAAAGGCCTGTTCCATTTTATGTTTGCTTATTTGTGGTTGTTTAAAACCCTGCTTTATAATTACCTCATACACTACATCGTTATCTACCTGGTTATAGGCCTGTTTATGTATTTTGCTGCTTCGCAGAAAAAACTGAAAATAGTTTTCAGCGAAAACGGGTACCGGTTTATCTGGCTATCAGTTTTACCGGTTTTGCTATTGCACTTCTTCTTTCTCAATTATTCTGTGCAGGATTTTACGGCCTTGTACGCCTCACTTTTCTTTAGCGTATTACTCGGTATTTTGTACGATAAAGTCAAAAAATCGGGCACCATATCTATCCGCCGTATGCAGATAGGGTTAGCTATAACGGTTATAGTTTTAGTGGCCCAGTTTTATATCATGAACTACAAAACCGGAAAAGATATTCAGTTTGATCAAACCACTGGCCGTGATATTATTGGCAAAAATGCGGCCCCTGATGATGTTGTTTTCTGGCCACAACCTGAAATAGAGCCACAACTGGTGTATTACGCCCACCGCAACATCAGGTACGCCAAAACCGCAGATGATGCAAAAGCTTTTTTAAAAGAGCGGGGATCAAAGCACGGCCTTCTGTTCCATGTTTTGCCGTCTGAATTTACTATTGAAAAAATAGAAGCCGACCCGATTAAATAATCCCGAAATCTTATCAGCAATTAAAAACCACTTTATGAGTTTCAATTCAATTCCCGTAGTAAACCTTACTGATTTTGTAAATGGTACCGATGCATCTAAACGCCATTTTGTAAACGAGTTGGGTAAGGCCTTTGAAGATGTGGGCTTCGTAGCGGTAAAAGGGCACGGCGTACCGCAGGAGCTGATTGATGCATATTACAACGTGGTAAAACAGTTTTTTGCGCTGCCAACTGAAACCAAAAGAAAATACGAGATACCCGAACTGGCAGGCCAGCGGGGCTACACCTCTTTCGGAAAAGAACATGCCAAGGGAAGCGAGGCCCCCGACCTGAAAGAGTTTTGGCAAATGGGCCAAATTGTTGAAGGCGAAGACATGCCCGCCGAACACTACCCCGACAATGTAAGGGTTACCGAACTACCTGAATTTTTCGACCTCGGAACGCGGCTTTTCAAAGCCTTCGAAACATCGGGCAGAAGTTTGCTGCAGGCTATCGGCATACACCTTGAAATCGGTGAATTTTATTTCGACAAGCATGTACACAACGGCAACTCCATTTTACGCGCTATCCATTATCCACCAATTACACAGGAGCCACAAAACGCTATCCGTGCGGAGCAACACGAGGATATCAACCTGATAACTTTACTGGTAGGTGCCTCAGCCGAAGGTTTACAATTATTAAACCGACTGAATATCTGGATAGATGTTTCAGCGCCCGAAGGCAGCATTGTTGTAAACGTAGGCGATATGCTGCAGCGTTTAACCAACAACAAATTAAAGTCAACCACGCACCGGGTAGTTAACCCGCCCAAAGAAAAATGGGGCACCGCGCGTTTCTCCATCCCCTTCTTTATGCACCCCCGTAGCGAAATGCCATTAAACTGTTTGCCAGGTTGTGTAACCGAAAGGCATCCGCTTGCCTACCAGCCCATAACCGCCGGTGATTATTTGAATGAAAGGTTAATTGAGATTGGATTGAAGAAGGCATAGTAGCAGAAGCAAGGAGCCGGAAACAGAATTTTAGAAAACTATGTCGCCTCCTTGATTTACGCCACTCCGTAGATTCCGTTGAATTTTGTACCTTTACATTATGGAAATTAAATACCTGATAACCATAGATGCCGATATCCTGGGCGGGCAACCGGTATTCAAGGGTACCCGTGCCTATCGAATCGCTATTTGACCATTTAGAGGCAGGTGTTTCGCTGGATGAATTTCCTGACGAGTTTGATACGGTAACGAAAATACAAGCAGTTGCAGTGCTTGAAATTGCTAATAGGTTTATGACCTCGAAAAACATTGCAACCCTTTATGAAACTGCTGCTTGATGAAAAGTTACCTACCAGTCCCGGTTCATAGCTGCCTTCTGTTGAATTGGCAAACGATTACCTTAATCAAAATGGGCTCTCACATTTGGATTGCAGGCAGGCACTTCAAAATCTATTCAATCACTATCCTTCTGTTTTCTATTTCATCGCCCGCCATTATTTGAAGAATATAAGTGCCTTTGGCAACATTGCGCAAATTAATTTGCTTATTGTACAAGCCTGATACGTTTACAGGCTCTTCCATCTGAACAAGCTGGCCTAATAAATCGTAAATTTTAATTTCTATTTGTTTGGCCTGGATGGCATTGAAGCTGATGATGAATGAGCCGGAGGATGGATTAGGGACAATGTTTATATTTTGCACATTTTTCAAATCTGTTATTGCTGTAGGTTTTGTAACAGTAATAGTAATAGTATCTTTGGCGAAACAACTGTCTGCATTTATAACAGTAACAATAACCGTTGTCGTAGAGTCCGGTTTTATATAAGGCATCGAGCAGTTAGTTGGATCGGAACAAGTGGTAAAATTAAAAATTGAATATCCTTCAGTTGAACTCCATAAATAGTGAACAATGGAGGTGTCAGAAGTTGCTTGGGCACTTAATTGAACTGACATGCCTGAATCTATAGTTACCATTGTAGCGGATAAAGTTATAGAAGGGCTTGGATTTACAGTTATGCTTATCCCAGCCGAGGTATCTTTGCAACCATTCGCCTCCGTAACTACAACCGAATAATTTCCGCTTGAATTTGCAAAAATGTTTTGCGTGGTCGCGTCATTACTCCATAAATAACTTATCCCCGAGATGGAAGATGAAAGAGTAACTACATTGCCCGAACAAAAAGTAGTCCCTCCATTTGCATTAACAATAAGAGATTGGCACATAGTCAATGTTGCCCAATTAGTATAAGCAATTGTAGTACAGCTATTGACTAATGAGCAACGGTATAAGTAACCACTCAATGAAGAGGAAGTGGGATTAACTGTAAGGCTAGAGGATGTTGTGCCGCTATATGGACTGCTGCTGGGAACATTATTCCATGTACTGCCACCATCAGTGCTGTATTGCCATTGATACGTAATGGATGTCCCTGTAGCCGTTACGCTAAAAGACGCAGAGGATGGTGCCGTTACTGTTTGGTTTGAGATAGTATATGTTGATGAAATAGGCGTACAGGATGAACTCACGGTCAATGTTGCCCAATTAGTATAAGCAATTGTAGTACAGCTATTGACTAATGAGCAACGGTATAAGTAACCACTCAATGAAG
>CAISWS010000313.1 GCA_903889265.1 uncultured Bacteroidota bacterium | reverse complement strand
TATAGAATCTGTCAATGACATTCTGATGACCGTATGCGATATAGATCATACCCGCCATAGAAGCCCGCTGAATTTTTTAGTAAATTTATTTGCAGGAGTTACAGCCTATACCTTTTTAGATAAGTTACCCAGCATCTTTAATGCTAAATTTATGCTAGCCTAATCCATAACTCACGTTAAAGTAATGTTGGCAATTAATTTTGTCAAGCAATTTTTAGCAATTGATTGTTTTTTTTTAAAAGGTTAGTACAGCGCATTGCCTCAACAAAAAAGGCCTGCCAACCGGCAAGCCTTTTTTTATAGTCCTTCAAAGCAAATTATAATCCCAAATCATAAGCCATGCGCGCCTGTATGCCGCGGGTGTTTTTCATCCACTGCACAGTTTTGTAAAATTGGTATTGGTCGCCTAGTTCCTCTTTTATCGCGTTGGTTTTCATTTCGCCAAAGCTTTCTTCAATTTTCTCTTCTATACTCTTAGTTTCAGGGTATTCTTTAAGCCGGTAATTTTTGAGGTTGGCTTTTTGTGCGGCGTAGGCTATGGCATCATCCAGTCCGCCAATGGTATCAACAAGGCCGTTAGCTATGCCCTGGTTACCAGTCCACACCCTGCCTTGCGCAATGGTTTCAATATAGGCAGTGTCTTTGTGTCTCCCCTCAGCTACGCGCAATTTAAATTCACGATAGGTCTTCTCTACATTTCTCTGGGCAAAAGCTGCCTCTTCAGCGTCAAGTGGTTTGGTAATACCGCCTAATACGCCATGTTTGGTAACCTTTACTTCGTCAAAGGTAACACCTAGCTTATCAGTAAAGAATTTTTGCGCATTCGGTATTAAACCAAAAACACCAATGGAGCCGGTAATTGTATTAGGCTGTGCAAATATTTTATCGCCCATGCACGAAATGTAATAACCACCGCTGGCAGCAAGGTCGCCATACGATACTATCAACGGCTTGTCCTTTTTAGCCAGCATTAGTTCCCTCCACATAATATCACTTGCCAGTGCACTGCCACCCGGTGAGTTAACACGTAGCACAATAGCTTTTACATTCTCATCTTTCCTTAATTTGCGTATCATTTTTGAAAAAGACTCGCCGCCTATCTCGCCATCTTTGCTCTTGCCATCCACAATTTCGCCATCAGCATAAACTACTGCAATTTTGTTCTGTTCGGATAAGTTGTTTGTTATGGTAGAGCTATACTCAGGTAGCTCAATAAACGATACTTCTTTCTTCTTATCAATACCCACGCGTTCCTTTATTTTATCCAGCACCTGGTCGTAATAAATAGCGCCGTCTATAAGTTTAAGTTCAACATCTTTAGCAGGGCTCTCAGCCTGCAGGTTATTAATAATGGTACCTAATTGCGCCGTATCAATTTTGCGCGCTGCTGAAATATTATTTACAAAATGCCTGTATACATCGTTGTAAATAAGGGTTAACTGCTGGCGGTTAGGGTCGCTCATATTTGTCCGGATAAAAGGCTCAATGGCGCTTTTAAAAGCCCCGCAGTGAAAATCCTGCACTTCAATGCCCAGTTTATCAAGGGTGCCTTTGTAATACGATATCTCAGCTCCAAATCCTTTCAGTTCCATACCACCACCCGGGCTTATAAAAATCTGATCAGCCGCCGAAGCCAGGTAATATCCTTTCTGCGATATCACCTCACCATAAGCATAAACAAACTTGCCCGATTTCCTGAAATCAAGTAAAGCATCTCTGATAGCCTCAGTGGTAGCCATACCGTTTGAATACAGGCCCATATCCAGGTATATACCTTTTATATTATCATCGGTTTTAGCTTTCCTGATGCACTCGCGTATTTCAGTTAAACCAATTCCTTTTTTCGCTTTTTTACCACCAATTCCCCAGGCGGCAAATGGATTTTCCTCGCTCTTTTCGTGTATAGGGTAGTTGAGGTCAAGTTTTAGCACCGAGTTGGCCTCAACAACAGTGTCTTTATCCTTCTCTGATACATGTGCTATGCCTACCAAAAACATAACAAACAAAAGGCAAAACAGAAAAAGCCCGATAATGGTGGCCAGAACGAATTTCAGGAATTGTAGCATATTATTTAATTTTATCTTTATCTGAATTACAATAGTAAATCTGAACTTAAATTGTCCTTACTTTGACGATTACTGTCCCGGTAAATTTTATTTGTCTGCAATTATAATACTTTTGAAAGGCATGATTGAAGTTTATTTATTGCTAGGCTCTAACGAAGGAAACACCAAACAAAACCTGGCCGCTGCCCGAACATTGATTGCCTCCCGCAGCGGGGAAATAATCATGTGCTCATCTTTATATCAAACCGAAGCCTGGGGGGTAAAACAGCAAAACAGCTTTTTAAACCAGGCCATACTTGTAAAAACGGATTTACCTGCCACCGCATTGCTTACCACATTAAAAAAAATAGAAAAGGAAACCGGCAGGGTTGAAACCGCTAAATGGGGCCCGAGAGTGATTGATATAGACATTCTGTTTTATGGAAACTCGCTAACCAACCTGCCCGAACTGAAAATACCTCATCCCTATATTCAAGACCGCAGGTTTACCCTGGCCCCTATGTGCGAAATAGCCCCCACCCTGCTTCATCCGGTAATTGGGAAAACGATACAGGAATTACTATCCATTTGTAAGGACAATTCAGAAGTAACAAAACTCTAAATGACCGTCTTTCTTTTGGAAAAAGGCTTCTTGAACAAGCTGAGGTTTTATCCTAAAAGTTATATCCGGTAAATCCCTTGGTAAACTCATCTGCTTTAAAGCCCGGATCAACTTTCAGGTTAAAAAACTGATAGCGCTCAAAAACACCGCGGTCATCCGTCAATTCCTGAAAAACAGGGAAGTTATTTTCCTTGTCAATATAGAACACACTCTTTTTAGCATAGCTGGTAGGCACTTTAAGGGTTCTGCCACCCAAATCATCTTCAAAGCTTTTTACCCCGTTCAAATCAGCAATACTATACTCTGATACAAGCAATTTGGACGCAACCGATAACATGGTTTCACCTTTCTGCGCTTTGTAGGTAGTATAGGTCCATGTAGGATCTTCAATAATAACTTTGTAGCAGCTTCTTCCATTCCAGGTAACATCGCCCACATATTTAAATACCTCATCAAATTTGCCTTGTGCATCCGAACGTTTAGCGCCTGCCTCTATAATTCGGGCCACCAGCCTGAAACCCGCAGAAAACAGGGTATGGTGCTGGTCTTTGGTTAGCATACTACCAGTGGGGGCTAAAGATATACTGAAGAATACCTTAGGGCTTTTCACATAAGCCTTGCCGTTATTTTCGCCCTCATTATAAAGAACCTCCGTTCCTTTATTAGGATCGGCAGTCATTTTCATATAAGTTTTGCGTGGCGATTCGTTTACCTTAGTAAATATTTCACCTCCTCGCAGTTCCTTCATATCAGGCAACCTTTCCTCGCTTTTCATAGTGTAGGTGCAGGTTTTATACTGCTCCATGGCCTTTACCATTTTATTTACTATAACCCGCGTTTGACTATCAGGTGCGGTGGCGGAAAAATTCAAAGCTGCAGAAGCAACTATTAAAACAATCAGAGGAAGGCTTTTTTTCATGAAGTGGTTCTACGGTTAAAGGTGACTTAATTCAAACGGAACAGGTTACAAGGCAATACCCAATTTCTTATAAACAAAACTCATTAACCATGCCGGGCCTATCATCAGGTACTGCAGGTCTTTAAAAAAAGATGGTTTCATGCCTTCTACTTTATGCCCATAAAACTGACCTATCCAGGCCAATACAAAAATACCTATGCATATGGCCCATAACGGAACCGTTGTAAGCATTTGTATCTCATAACAGACGGCAATACAAACCAACGAAAAAAACAACATGCCAACAGATAATGACTTCGACAAAGTAAAGTAGTAAATCGTTACAAAGGCTAAAACCACTAATGCCAGGTTTAAGTTCATACCAGCCACTATTTTAACCGGAAACTGAACACTATACAACATGCCAATAACGCTGAAAAAAATAAGGGGCACGCAAACCCAGTGTATCATTTTGTTGGTTGGATTTTTGTGGCTTACCGAATACTCATCAAGCCATTGTTGTATAGTTTTCATGCATAGGGGTTTAAGGCGCTAAAATAGAGATGTGATTGTATAAAACAAAAAAGGCCCCGCAATTGCAGGGCCTTTCTTTATTTTTTGACATAAGTTATTAATCAGCAATTATAAATTTGCGGGAAACGGACGAAACCCCATCAGTTAAAGACAGAAAATACATACCGGTTGAAAGCTTTCCCCTTTCGATTACAGAAGTATTAGCGCCCGGATTAGCCTGTATTTCTTTTACCGAAACAACCTGGCCGGTTATGTCAATAATTCTCATAGTGTAAGCAGCGTTCTTTTCAGCTGTAAAGGATAACAGGGCAGTTGAATTCATAGGATTAGGCATTACATTCATGGCAGGTATGTTGGCAGCAACTTCGTTAATACCTGTTGGGCAAACTAAAGCCGTTGCCTGGTTTGTAGCGCTTGATGCCGTATCAACTAAAGTACAATTCCCCGCAGTACCTACTCTTAACCATATTTTTATCCCCGCAGCGTCAACTGTGTTTGGGTTTTGTATATAGGCTCCTGTGGCATCATGGTTAATATAAGCGGTAACCTGTAGTCTAAGGTTATATTGACCCACTACATCATGGGTGGTACCGGTAATGTTTAAGATACCAAACTGGCCTGCAGAGTATGTTTTGCTTGCTTTATCCAAAGACCAGCACAATCCACAAGGTAAATTCCAAATGGTATCAATAGTAACACTATCAATCGATTGAGGCCCCTGGAAGTTGAACGTAGAATACATCTGGAAGGGTATGGCCTGATTATATGGCGTACCGTCAACAGCACAAGGAATAGAATCAGGAATTGGAAAACCCACTGCAACATTGTGATTTAAAGGAACGGTATTAACGTTACCGCACCACTGCGCATTTGCAACATAAGTACTTAGTAAGGCGGAAAAGGTAAAAACAGTAAGTAATATTTTTTTCATTGTTCAGTTTTTTAAAATTATCAATAGCGAATATTTCGCACCGCAAAAGAAAAAAGTCTTTCCAATACTGGAAAGACTTTTTCTTTAAAGTTTTCAACACCAACTAAGGGTTGCTTACTTTTAACACTATTCTATTACAATTCGCTTGGTAACACTTGAATTGCCATCAGATACAGTATAAAAGTAAATGCCTGATGCCAGGTTATTTCTGTTGATGGTATGAGAGTTATTGCCGCCAACTACTTCAAACTGACCACGGTAAACTTCTGAACCAAGAACACTGGTAATTTTTTCTATCATAGTACCGGTTTTTCCTGAAGTTACATTCACGATAGTTTGATTGCTGAATGGGTTTGGATATACGCTGATAGACTGAATATCTTCGTTAACCGGAGTAATTGCAGTTGGGAAAGCGGTATATGGTTCAAACTTAGGCAGTGTATGCTGATTAGGGAAAGTATCAATAGGCACTGTAGCACCTGCTGCACTTGCATTTACCCTAACATAGTAATACAAACCTACTGCGCTTGCATACGTATTTAAAGGATTCGGAGCCGGTGAAATTGTTGTGTAAGCTGATACATAGATAATTAACTGGTACTGGCCTGGCGCAGCATTTGTTGTTCCGGTAACGATAATACAACCATTTTGTTTGTGACCGAAAGTGTTGGTTGCGCTGCTGGTTTTCCAGGTAAGGCCTGTAGGTAAGTTATTGATACTATCGATAGTTAAAGAGTCCATGGTGATTGAACCGCTGATAACCGTGTCGTAATTCTGAAAGTTAATCACTGTTGAAGTTGGAACTCCATCAATAACTGGTGCAAGGCTATCTGATAACGGAGCTAATCCCGGAGCAGTTAACGAAGGGATATTGCAAGCGCCCGGCCCTGAACCGCCGGCATAATCATTTACATCCGTTGCCTGGGCAAACGATTTAGCAGCTAGTGCCACAAATAAAGTGAGGGTAAAAATTAATCTTTTCATAGGGTTTAAAGTTTTAGTTTTAATTGATTTGGCAAATTTAAGCATCCCTTTCATTTATTCTGTATAGTTATTCACAAAAAATTACAACGGTACGCATATTTTATTGAACAACAATTTTCCGGTTCTGCTTCCCTTTTGGTGTTTCAATCCATACCAGGTAAACTCCTTTACTTAATTCTGTAAGGTCAATATCCTGGTTAAAACTACCGTTAAAGTTATCAAGCTGCCTGTTATAAACTACCTGCCCAATCATATTTTCAATGCTTAGCTGAATAGTTTGCTGCACCGGCGATGAAAACTGAAGGTGGAATTTACCGTTATTCGGATTAGGCGACAAAATCAGGCCGCTGACAGCATTATTGGCAACCTCATCCACAGATGAAACACTCACCGTAATCGGCGAAAGGTTAGCAGAGCAGGCCGGGTCGCCGAGGTTATAAATCTGGGCACTATAAACCCCGTTTCCAACAATATTGATTGCATCACCGTTCTGTCCGGTAATCAGGTTTCCGTTATAAAACCAGTTAGCCCCGAAGCCATTGTCCAAAGGATTTATAAAAACCTGTCCGGTTGAATAAACTAATCCCGGATTTCCAGGTGCTGCAAAAGACGAAACTTTGATTGGCAACGACTTAACTTCACATCCGGTTAAAGGATTTGTGATTAAAACCCGGTATTTGCCCGGAAGATTGGTATAAAAGCCCGAATCGCTCTGATTTACCAGGAAAACAGTATCGCGATACCACTGATAGTTAAACCCGGGGTAATACGAAGAAGAATCAACCGATATCAGCACAGAATCGCTGCTGCAGAACGAATCACGGCTGGCAACTACATTGGGGGTACGGGGTGTTGGGTTAACTATTACATTCAGAGTTTCAGTAATGGTAGTTCCGGCAACTGTATCAAACTGAACATAACCATACGCATTATTATCAGCAAACTGATATTGCATCTGGCTAAGCTCAACAGTTAAAGGATATGTGCTGATAAGTTCATTGGTATAAATATGGAAAGGATCTCCTTCATCAGCATCCCAAAGCTCCATACTTACAGTAGCAGTGCCCTGCGGTACCGGAACGTTAATCCCATTCCAGTTAACGTTAGTGCATGATGCCGAAACGTAATTGGAATTATTATCGAAGCCAAGCAACGGAAATTTAACAAAAGGGTTGGGCGAATCAAGGCTGCTTATACAACTACAGGTAAGTTGCTGGTGAGGAATGCCCCCGCAAAAGCCGCCGGTTATTTTCGAAATATGAACATTTTGAACAATATAGTTATAAATAACAGTAGTTAAAGTAACCGGAATTGTATCTGGTACCAGGGAATGATTGGTAAAAGTAAACGAACCGGGCGATTGAGCCTGGGATGTAATGCCGCCTATGTTCCAAAAATATCTTACCGGGTTTGGCTGAGGTGCGGTAACTACCGCATTAAGCGAAACAGTTATAGAATCGCATGAACTGGAACCGTTATTGCCATAGGTAAAAGAAGAAACTCCGGCAACTGTATCAGGCAATACCCAAAGCGTATCAATATACTGTTGGGGGTTATTGTTTTGTGTAACGTTTCCAATTGGAGTACCCACCGCCGTTACGTCTGCCTCCAGGTAAACTGTTACCACATAAACACCAGCTAAAAGCGGGGTACCGCAAAAAGTTGCACATCCCATTGAATCGCCGCCCTGAACATTAAAATAGCCGCCATTCGAAACCAGGTAATTTACACCTGCCGGAAGCCCGCTGGCACCGGTAACCGTAATACTTAAAAGGTCAATCTGGCTACAACCATCGCATTCTGCCAGCAAGGCAGGGTCGGTAATTACTTTTGGCATGTAAAAATTGATAACCTTGTTGAACGGATGATGCGCATAAGCGGTATCTAACTTATTGCACAAGCCCCCCGCTGGTGGGCAGGTACTAAAAACCGGTGTGCAACTCGGACACTGCGCCATGGTTGCGCCAACAAGCAAAAAAAGAGACAATAAAACAGTAGTATATTTTTTTCCCATTTATTAAATCGTTTTGTGTTTATGCAAATTTAGCAGAAAAACCCAATAAACCACATGCTGGTTTGTTGGCATCGCAATTGAGAAATAAGATGTCATTATTCAACAATTTAACATTACTGAAAACAGATTAGCTTCGTTTCAAAAAAAATCTATTTTTGTCCAAAACTAAAACGAAACTCATGAAGTTGAATTTTTACCTCCTTCTCACTTTTATTTCCCTTTCTTTTAGCGTCTTTGCACAAAATGCCAAAGTTACCGGTAAGGTTACCGAAGAAAACGGCGATGCCATGATAAGCGCCAGCGTTGTGATTGACGCCGGCAAAGGCTGGGCTGCCGTTACCGACCTGGACGGGAATTACAGCATTGAGTTACCTGCCGGTTCCTACGAAGTAAACTTTACATATCTGGGAAAAGACCCGCAGAAAATAAAAATAACCCTTGCGGCCGGTGAAAAAAAAGTGCTGAACGTGCAATTAATAGAATCGCACAAGGTAATGGACGAAGTGGTTATTAGCGGTAGCAAATACGAGCAAAAATTAAGTGAGCAAACGGTTAGTATGGAGGTAATAAAAGGAAGCTCGCTTACCGGCGATAATATCACCAGCTTAGATGAAGGTATGACAAAAGTACCTGGTGTTACTATTGCCGATGGGCAAATAAACATACGTGGCGGAGCCGGTTGGAGTTACGGCGCTGGTTCGCGGGTGTTGGTTTTAGTTGATGACCTGCCAATATTAAGTGCCGATGCACAGGATGCCAAATGGAGCATTGTTCCTATGGAGAATGTAGACCAGGTGGAAGTTATTAAAGGAGCCGCATCTGCCTTGTATGGTTCCGGGGCTTTAGATGGCATAGTAAACGTAAGGACTGCTTATCCTACCGATGAGCCATATTTTAAAGTAACGGTGTATGGTGGTTTCGATTCAAAACCTACCAATACACCTGATATGGCAGACTGGTGGGGCGGAAAACAGGCATTATTTGGAGATAACAACTTAATGGTGCCTACTTCCAGGCCATACGGTGAAGGGATAAGCTTTGCTTATCGTGAAAAATTCGGGCAGAGTGACTTACAGATTGGTGGAGCTTATGACGGTGCTACAGGTTACCTTGATTCAAGTGCCGGCTATCAGGTACGGGCGAATGTAAAATACCGCTACCGTTTTAAAAACGTACCGGGTTTAAACATCGGTATTAACGTAAGTGCTTTGTACGACTGGGGGCAAACTTTCTTTTTCTGGAATGGGCTTGATAGCCTGGGCTATAAGCCGTTTGCCAAAACTGTTACCGTTTATAAGGACCAGCGTTTTACCGTTGACCCTTTTGTTGATTATTTCGATAAGCAGAATAATCAGTTTAAGTTTATAGGCCGTTTTCTTAATTCCACCAATACTAATAGTACTGGCCAGGGTTCGGTACCTAACTTATACTATACCGAATTTCAATACCACCGCAAATGGGAGTTCAGCAAATTTGACCTGAACCTGGTTACCGGGGTGGTAAACCAATATAACGATGTAAATCCACCTGCAGGTTCAACAACCAGTCTTTTCGGAAAAGATAATTCTGAGAATGCATCTGTATATGCCCAAACCGATTTTAAATTCTTTAAAAAGCTCACTGTAAGCTTAGGCGCCCGCTGGGAGTATTTCGACATGAGGCACTATACTGCCGATACTACAGGCTTTACCGGTAACACTCCCGACATAACCCAGAAATTAGTAAGCAATGTAAACTCATTGAAACAACTGAATTACCCATTGTTCCGTGTAGGCGCTAACTACCAGGCTGCCGAGGTAACCTACATAAGGGCATCATTTGGTCAGGGATTCAGATATCCTTCAATAGCTGAAAGATATGTTACTACCAATGTAGGCCCACTTACCATTGCTTCAAATCCTGAACTACAACCTGAGAAAGGCTATAGTGCTGAGATTGGTATTAAGCAAGGATTTAGCTTGGGGGGCAGTTGGGTTGGATATACCGACCTTTCAGGTTTCGCCAACTTCTTTACCAATATGACAGAGTTTTCTTTTGGCCAATTCGGGCCTAAGTCCGAATGGAATAATTACACTGATGACTTTGGCCTTGGATTTTCTTCGCAAAACATAGGCAAAACCAGAATTTTAGGAACTGAGCTGGTGCTGGGGTCGCAGGGCAAACTTGGCCCGGTTGGTATAGACCTGATGACCGGTTATACTTTTATTGACCCACGCTCACTAAACTGGAACGACCCTTTAACGCTGTTTAATTACCAGGGATATCAATTATCAAATTCGGGAGGTGGAGCTGGATCCTATAACCCGGCAAATGGTGTTCCCGGTTCTAAAAACATCACTTATGCCGAAACATCAACCTCTTCAACTAACCTGTTAAAGTACCGCAGCCCGCATACATTAAAATTTGACGTTACCGCCACCTGGAAAGGGTTTGAAGTGAACACCAACATGCAATATTCCAGTTTCCAGAAAAACATTGATTATGCTTTCGTTAGCCCCTTGTTCCGGGCATTTGAAGGTACCGCATTTCAGGGCCTTTACCAATGGCGCACTGCCAAAGAAAACACCCCCATCGGCAAAGGAAGAGGGGATATTGACTGGAACTGGAGATTCGGATATACCTTTAAGGCGGGCATTAAGATGGCATTCCTTATTAAGAACATTTTAAACTGGGAGTACATGGCACGTCCTGCTTATTTTGCCGAACCACGCAACTATACTATGCAATTGTCCTATACCATGCCTGCAAAAAAGAAGAAAAAAGTAAGCCAATAACTAAGATATAATTAAAACAATAGAATGAAAAAGCAACTTATAGTAATCCTGTTTCTGATGGCTCTGGTGGCGGGATGTAAAAAATACGACCAGAAACATTTGCCTGTTTCAGGCTTTTATCAGCTTAGGGGTGATTCAGCTACCTATTTTATTAATGGCGTACCTGAATTGGTTGGAAGCACTTTAATAATTTCCACCGGTATTCAATATGGCTGGTCAATTAGCGGCGATACCTTATTTAAAAACCTTTGGACCGGCGATCAGTTAACCATTATAAGTAAAACATACACCTCTGTTTCCTATATACCGGGGAATGGCGGGCAAGCACAGTTGTTGGTAGATTCATCGTCAAATAATCACGTTTCAATAACCGTGCAATAAAAGCAGAACCTATGAAATTAAAAATAACCATAGCCCTATTTGCAGCAGCAATTTCTTTTCAATCTTGCACCAAGTGTGAAACCTGTGTGGCTTACCGCTACTATCCCGGAGGCATATATGGAGCGCCCGATAAGGAGTTCCAATCAATTAAGTTATGCGATCATCAGGATATCAGCAATTACGAAAACACTAACTTTTCAGACCCATCTACAACAGATACTGTAAGGTTTATCTGCAAATAAAAATATATCACCGTAAAACAACAATGCCCGCATAAGTTCGGGGCATTGTTGTTTTATCCAAACGCTGGTCTGCAATAGCCACCCTAAACATCGTATCGCCTCAATAATTTAAGCACCACCTCCATATCTTTGGGCAACTTGTTTTCAAAAGTCATCTCTTTACCCAGTGTCGGATGCACCAGGGTTAACGAAGAAGCGTGTAATGTGAGCCGTGCAATAGTTGGCCTTTCTTCCTCATCTGTTTGTTTATAATTCTTTTTGATGCTTGAAAAGAAAAAGGCCGGGGCTTTGGCATAAACTTCATCTACCAGCAAGGGATTGCCCAAAGAAGCCATATGTACTCTTATCTGGTGCGTTCGGCCGGTTTTTATTTCCACTCTTACCAGGGTAGCATGTTTAAACTCCTCCTCCACCCAATAATGGCTTAATGCATCTTTTCCTCTTTTATGGATTAACATGGTGCCAGGCCTTACCGTGTTTTCGGCCAATGGAGCATCTACAATACCTTCTTTCTGCTTCATTCTCCCCTTCACAATAGCCCTGTATACCTTCTTTACGGTATGGTTTTGAAATTGCAAAGAAAGGTTGCGATGCGCGGCTTCGTTCCGCGCAAAGCACATAATACCGCTGGTACCTTTATCGATGCGATGCACTACAAACAGTTTCCCGTATTCTTTTTCAAGAATGCTTTGAACCGTTGGCCGTTCGGTGTGTATACGGTCAGGGATTACGGTAATGCCTACCGGTTTTATTACAACAATAAGGTCCGAATCTTCAAAAATAACTTCAGGTTTTTCGTTCACGCGTTGTTAGTATTAAGGGATGCAAATTAAAAGGTTCCCGGCTATATTAAAGAGATTATCATTTCATTTGGCTGGTAGTGATCGGTTATCACTTCCCCTTCCCTATCCCAGGGGCAGCTACCATCTTCAAAAATTGCATTTTTACTATTAAACTATTTCGAAAAATTTATCTTCGGAGCTCCATTAAAACCGGCGGCTTTTATGCGCATTGCTTCATTGTGTTTAATTGTATTTTTTTTTGCATCCGGAATCATCAACGCGCAAGGACTGACCGAAACAGTAAGAGGAAAAGTAATCGACAAAGATTCTCATCAGCCCTTGTTCGGGGTAAACATTCTGATATTGAACACCGACCCGCCGCAGGGTGCGGTTAGCGAGGCAGATGGTTCCTTCAAAATAGAAAAAGTAACGGTAGGCCGGCATTCGCTCCGGTTTACTTATGTAGGTTACGAAGAGGCTGTAATTGCTGAGCTTTTTGTAAGCTCGGGCAAGGAGGTGCAGCTAACTGTTGAAATGCAGGAGAAGGTGAACAATATCAGCGAGGTGGTTATAACCAGTGGCAAGGATAAAGCGGAGGCTAACAATGAATTCGCCTCGGTCAGCGCCCGGTCCTTTTCGGCCGATGAAATGAGCCGGTATGCTGCAACGCAGAACGACCCTGCAAGAGTGGTGCAATCTTTTGCCGGGGTAATGACTTCGGGCGATGATAACAACCAGATTGTGGTAAGAGGTAATTCACCGGCAGGCATTATGTGGAGCATGGAAGGTATTGAAATACCCAATCCGAATCACTTCTCATCAGGCGAGGGCTCCAGCGGCGGCGGGGTAAGTATATTAAGCGCAAATGTATTAGGCAATACCGACTTCTTTACCGGTGCCTTTCCGGCACAATACGGCGATGCGCTTTCAGGGGTCTTTGATTTAAACCTGCGCAAAGGCAATACGGATAAACACGAGTTTACTATTCAGGCAGGCATACTGGGCCTGGAGGCTGCTTTAGAAGGCCCGTTTTCGAATAAGTATAACGGAAGTTACCTCGTAAACTACCGGTACTCTACTTTGCAGTTGCTTGGCTATCTGGGCTTAAAATTTGCAGGCGTTTCGCTGCCTCAATACCAGGATTTATCCTTCAACTTTAACCTGCCTGCTAAAAAGGCGGGCACTTTTACAGTATGGGGAATTGGGGGCCTTAGTACCATTAACCAAACGGCAGTACATGACACCTTAAAATGGAATAATATAAACGATAAAACTGAATACGGACAAAACCAGAAATACGGGGTATTGGGTGCAACCTATTTATACATGCTGAAGGATAACAAGACCTACCTTAAAGCTGTAGTGGCTTACGAATACACTAATGACCAGGAGACCAATGATACGCTCAGTAACAGCTACGCACCCTTCAACCTGGGTGGCGATAAATTTCTCTACAAAACCCTGCGGGCCTCGCTGGTGCTTAACAAAAAACTGAATAGTAAAAATCAGTTGCGGGCAGGGGCCATTTTTTCGAACACCCAATATAACCTGTTTAACAACGCCTATAATTACCAGTATAACTATATGCAAACACTGGTAAATAATGTTGGAAACACAAGTTTGTATCAGGGATATATACAATGGAAACACCGCTTCTCTGAAACATTGCAGATAAACACCGGGCTGCACCTTACCTACTCAGCCTTTAACAACAAATTTTACATTGAGCCGCGGGCAGGCGGCGAGTGGAAAATAACTCAATCCCAGACACTCAGTTTCGGGGTCGGCCTTCATAGCCGGGCAGATGCTATGTCTACCTACTTCTCGTATGTAGATACTGTTAACGGGGTAAAAAAATACCCCAACCAAAACCTGGACTTTACGCGGGCCTTACATGCGGTGCTTGGATATAACTTTAATTTTAAACGCGATTATCACCTGCGCCTGGAGGCTTATGCACAGTATTTGTTCAGCGTACCTGTAGGTGCCGATTCGGCTAACAACACTTATTCAGGTTTGAATTACGCCGGTGGTTTTGTACAGGTTCCGTTAGCGGGCAAAGGCGTTGGATATAATTACGGAATTGAAATAACACTGGAGAAATACTTCAGTAATCATTTCTTTTTTATGTACACCGCTTCGATATACCAATCAAAAGAAAAAGCACTGGATGGTGTTTGGCGCAGCACCACTTATGATGTAACGCACGTAATGAATTTATTGGGCGGAAAGGAATTTGTAATAGGCAAGAACAAGGCAAGTGTATTTGGCATTAACCTTAAAATTATCTGGAGGGGCGGGGAAAGATACACACCGGTTGACCTGCCAAATTCTATTTTACAAAATCAGACTGTTTACGAAAACAACAACACCAACTCGCTTAAAATACCAGATTATTTCCGCATGGATGCTGGCATTTATTACCGCCGCAATACAAAGAAATATTCCTGGACCCTATCCTTTGACGGGCAGAATGTTACCAACCGCTTAAACGTTGAAGCCTACGTTTATGACCCCGTTACCCGAAGCACTATAGTTCAGCAAAACCTGGGCATAGTACCTGTGCTGGCCTGGAAACTTGAGTTTGGAATACCTAACAGGAAATAGAATGCAAATGTGACAATGTGATAATCCGGTAATGTGAGAATTCGGCAATTGCAAGGTGGCCGCAAGGGAATTGTTTATATTGGTTTCGTTTGAATTAATGGGTTAAGTTTAATTCTCCCGTTATCAACTTTCATACCACTAAACGGGTCGTTAGCATTTAAATAAGGCCCATCCAGGTCGGCATAGTCGGCCAGTGGGGCCAGATGTGCCGCGGCAGTACAACCTACCGAAGATTCGCTCATACAACCTATTAAAATTTGCAAGCCCATTGTCCGTGCCTTGCTAATCATTTCAACCGCACGTGAAATACCACCGCACTTCATCAGTTTTATATTTACCCCGGTAAAACATCCGGATAGTTTATCCATATCAGCCGGTGTCTGGCAGCTTTCATCTGCGTAAAAAGGGATGGCGTATTTTTGCAGTAAGGCCGGCATTTGATGGTTGAGGGCTACCGGTAACGGCTGCTCAATTAATACGGGATTAAAAGGTTTAATGTTCTGCATAATGGCAACGGCTTCAGCTGCACTTTTCCATCCCTGGTTTACGTCAATTGCAAAAGGCTTATCCGTAAGTTTTCTGAAGTTTTCGAGAGCGGCAATGTCACCCTCGCCGTTCAGTTTTATTTTAAAAAGGCCGAATCCGTAGTTCAGTGCTTCCTCTACCTTTGCCTTCATTTCTGCAAAGCCTGATACCCCTAAAGTATAAGTGCATAGCGGAAGTTGCTTTGATTGAATACCCAGCAACGCTCCGGTATCCTTATTTTCTATCTGGCTTTTCAAATGCCATAGTGCCATATCCAGCGCCGCTTTGGCGGAAAAATTACCGGAATGTTTTGCGTCAACATCTTTAAATACCTGGATCGGATTAAGGGGAAACTGAATGCCTGAAATATCCAACCCGGAAAGAAAATCTATAACAGTTTTTTGGGTTTCGGGAAGATATGGCGGCAATGTTGCCTCACCCCAGGCAGTAAACCCATCATGAGTAAGTCGTACATATACCACATCGGTAGTTTCACGAATTCCGTGCGATATTTTGAACGGATGTTTAAACCGGAGCTGGTAAGGAAAGAGACCGAGTTTCAGTGTACTCATTAAACCCCATTAAAACAGAACGCTGATTACCATGATTAAGAATTATGATAATCAGCGTTATATGGCAACAAAATATTTATCCTAAAGCCGCCTTTACTTCAGCCGCCGCTTCTTTCAATTGTATAGCGCCACGAACTTTCAGGCCGCTGTCGTCAATAATCTTTTTGCCTTCAACAGCATTGGTACCCTGTAAACGAACAATAATAGGCACCGGTATATTACCAATAGATTTGTAAGCATCCACAATACCCTGTGCAACCCTGTCGCAACGAACAATACCACCGAAAATGTTAACCAATATGGCTTTTACATGCGGGTCCTTCAAAATTATGCGGAAAGCCTTTTCAACGCGCTCGGCATTGGCAGTTCCACCCACGTCCAGAAAGTTGGCCGGTTCGCCTCCGCTTAGTTTAATAATATCCATGGTAGCCATAGCCAGGCCTGCACCGTTAACCATGCAACCTACGTTGCCATCCAGTTTAACATAGTTCAAATCAGCCGCCGCTGCCTCAACTTCGGTAGGGTCTTCCTCATTTAAATCGCGCATGGCCTCAATATCCTTGTGGCGGTATAGTGCATTGTCGTCCAGGCTTATTTTGCCATCAACCGCAATTATTTTATTGTCAGATGTTTTTAGCACCGGGTTAATTTCAACCATACTTGCATCAGCGCCTATGTAGGTGTTATAAACCGCACGCACAAACTTTATCATCTCCTTGTTGGCGTTACCGCTTAAACCCAAATCGAATGCAATTTTGCGGCATTGAAAATCCTGTAAGCCAACACCCGGCTCAATCCATTCTTTCAATACTTTATCGGGTGTGTGTTCAGCTACTTCTTCAATATCCATTCCACCTTCGGTACTGTAGATAATTACGTTTTTACCAGTACCACGGTCAAGTAAAATAGAGAAATACATTTCTTTTGTGGGCGACTCGCCAGGATAGTAAACGTCCTGTGCTACCAACACTTTATTTACCAATCTGCCATGTGGGCCGGTTTGTTTTGTTACCAAAACATGCCCAAGTATGTTGGTAGCTATTTCTTTAACCTTATCGTGGTTTTTTGCCAGCGCAACACCATGTTGTTCGGTGCCTTCAATAAGCCCTTTACCACGGCCACCTGCGTGTATCTGCGATTTTACAACCACCCAACTGCTGTTGTAAAGTTCTTTCAGCTTTTGGGCTGCAGCAACGGCCTCTTCGGGTGTGGTAGCAACAATTCCTTCCTGAATGGATGCCCCATTCTTTTTCATAAGTTCCTTGGCCTGGTATTCGTGTAGGTTCATGTATTTGGTTTAAGCGGAACGAAAGTAATATTCTGCCATCAATAGACAAATATTTTTGTTTAGCCCCCGCCTCACCCTTTGTCGGTTGGACTTCCCCTCTCCATTTGCAGAGCAAACCGGAACGGGAGAAGACAATGGGATAAGACAGCAAAATGACTGTGTAAGTATTGAAACGCCTTACAATTGAAAAGTAATTTACCGAACAAAGCTTTCCATCAACGCCAAAAAACAAAGAGGGCCGCTATCATGCGACCCCCTTTTCTTAACCCAAAACAATTATGCTGACATTATTAAATTTTTATTTGTCCCAATCACCCTCGTGCGCCGGGCAAAGGCACCCGTGGCCTTTACAGGGCGGGCAATTGCCTCCCCGGTATAATCCGCTGCCTTTGCAGGTACCGCATTGCCTTAATCCCTGGCCGCACCAATAACAATAAACCCGGGCTGTAGTAACCATTATATTTAGTTGAAATATTGCAGGCGTTGTATTTTTAATTGCGGTTTTCATTATCCTTTAATTTAAGTAAGCTGAATGCAAAGGGCTTAAAACATGCTGTAGTACAAAGATGACCGTTAACCGCCTGTAAAGCATTACATAATTATGGCAATAAATTACACCATTCACACATTTTCAAGCGCTATAAGGCGTTTATGTTTAAGGCGCTTAAAATAAGTAGGCGTAAGGCCTGTAAACTTTTTAAACTGGTTGCTGAGGTGTGCCACACTGCTATAATGAAGCTTATACGAAATTTCAGTAAGGTTAAGTTCATCATACAACAACAGCTCCTTTACCCTTTCAATTTTGTGGGCTATAATAAAATGTTCAATAGTGGTACCGGTTACCTCCGAAAAAAGGTTGGCCAGGTAAGTGTAATCATGTTGCAGTTTCTCGCTTATATAAACCGACTTTTTAACCATGGGCAAATCATCAGCATAGTGTATCATTTCAACCACCAGGTTTTTAACCTTCTCAACCAGCATAGCCTTACGGTCATCCATCAGTTCCAATCCTGAGCGCGATAAGGCTTGTTTAAGTTCATCGTGCTGCTCGGGGCTAAAGCTGTCGGTTAAATCAGCAACGCCCAAATCTACCTGGCGGTAATGGAGGCCCATTTTGTCCAGTTCAGATTTCACAATCATTTTGCAACGAATGGAGACCATGTATTTAATATATAGTTTCATTGTGTAGCTGTAAAACCATCAGTTTTGGGGAGAACAGGATGAAGGTTTTAATCTTTGGGTTAAGTCCTGTTTGCAATTTTCCGGGAAGCTTTATTTCAGTTTGTTCAGTTTGTTCAGTTTCAGATATACACCCAGCGCTTTAGCCGATGCCCAAACCTTATCGAAAATGAAATTTGACTGGTAAGCTTTTTTGCAAGCCAGGGCGGAGAAATGAATTTTCATATCCGTCAAACGCTTCAGTTCACGGTCAGGCAACAGATAATTTGGCGTAATTGTATCATCTTTAGTACCGGTATGGTAGTTATTGCTGCCATACAAAATCCTTCTTACTGATGTAGCCGCCGATGGCACGCCTGTTTTAAAATTTTCCCGGTAAGGGGAATTAAGTTTTCTTGTTTCCATTTGGGGGGCTTTAAGGTTTACCACCAATAATCTCTGGTTACTGCAAATATGCCGCCATTAGATGGAGAAAGCTTTACACAATTTCTATAAATAAGTTACACAATTCACAGATTCAACAGGTAAACCGCCTTTAATTTTCAAAAATTGTATTATACAACCATAGCTAAAACAGGCCCGTTATAAATGATATTTTACAAGGTGCGATATTTTCACTTTAAATAATGCCACCAAATTATAAACCGTCCTTTGCTGAACAAATGCAGCGCTGATTAGTTTTGGTTAGCCTGTTGGTTTAAAAGCAAGCCGGTACCAATTTACGGCACTTCCATATTACTCAACGAACTATGAATTGTGTAAGCTTTAAAAAAAATTGTATAACGGTTAACCCATTAAACAGAGCAATATTTGTTTGTCCGAATAAAGCACCTCAAAATTAAACTATGGCTATAGCACAAACAGCTTTTCAACTTCCGGCCGAAATTGAGACGCTGTACAACCAATATAGTCCCATGTTATATGGTATGGCCCTTTACCTGCTTAAAACAGAACAGGACGCCGAAGAACTAATGACTGAAACTTTTACAGCTATTTATCATAAAAAATCGCTTCATCATCATCCCGCCCCGGCTATAGAAATGGTCAGGATACTTATGGGCAAAGCGCATAACATGGCAGGCATTTCTCCTGCAAAGCCCATGTTCAGGTTAAAGCAATTTGAAAAAGCCCCTTTGTTGAACCAACTGCTTTGCCTGCAGTTAAGCCTGCATGAAATATGCACCACCAATAACCTATCCAGGCAACAGGTAGCGACAAAATTAAGGCACGAGTTTTTATGGCTCCGTAACAAAGGCCGCGGAAATGCCGCTATGTGGATTGCGTAAATCAGTTGCCGGTTTTTTGCCCTATCCCCATACATCCTCTTATTTACAGCGCTTAAAACAAGTAAACTATGCAACATTTACCGGTAATCATGTAACACGCCTGCACCCATCTGTATTTACCTTTGGGATAACAAAAGAACAGTTCAAACCCGCTTTTCTTTAATACCAGGCATGAAACTATACATCAAATACATGGTCTCCATACGTTGCAAAATGATAGTGAAAGCCGAGCTGGATAAGCTGGGCCTTCATTATGGAGTAGTTGAAATAGGCGAGGTAGAGTTAAAAGAGCCCATTTCGGCAAGACAACATGAAGAATTAAAATCTGCACTTACCAAATCGGGGCTTGCTTTGCTGGATGACAGAAAATCGACCTTAATAAAAAAAATAAAAGGTGCCATCATTGATGTAGTGCATTACTCTGAAGAAATGCCCAAAAAGAATTTATCGGATTACCTGAGTGAGAAACTGGATTACGATTATACCTACCTGGCTAATCAGTTTTCTGAGAGTGCAGGCATAACTGTTGAGCAATTTATAATAGCCCAAAATATTGAAAGGGTAAAAGGACTATTGATTTTGGGCGAATTAACCCTTACCCAGATATCCTACAAACTAAACTACAGCAGTGTTGCCCACCTGTCGAACCAGTTTAAAAAAGTAACTGGTTTAACACCTTCGCTTTACAAAAAAATGAAACAGAAAAGAAGCGCAACTAATGGCCTGGTATGAATTTTGCAAATTATCCTCATAATTATGTAATGCTTATCTGCATTAATTAGCACACCTTTACCCAATTACGCTAAAGCAACATGCAATCTCTATTGGGCTGTATGCTTATTATACGCTTCATTTATGCCATTTACACCCAAAACAACCTATAACTTGTTGCTTGCAGATGATGACCGGGACGACCGCTTCTTTTTTGAGAAAGCATTGAAGGAAATTGATATTCCCATCAATCTCATAACAGTTAACGATGGGGCCGACTTAATGAACTACCTGGCCGATAACAAGGCAACACCCCCTGATGTTGTTTTTATGGACATGAATATGCCTTGCAAAAACGGAATGGAGTGTCTGACAGAAATAAAATCAGATAACAAACTGAAGAAGATTCCGGTAATAGTATACTCCACATCAGTAAGAGAAGATGCAGCTGATATTCTCTACAAAAAAGGGGCGTACTACTATCTGCAAAAATGCGATTTTAAAGACCTGGCCAAAGCCATAGAAGGTGTGCTTTTATTGCTGGTTCAAAACCCGCTGCAGCCGGCAAGAAATGAATTTATCATCAAAGCAAAAGAATACTAAACCTGTTAAGCCCGACTCATGAAAAATACCGGTGCAATAAAAAATAAATCCGTAAAACCTTTACCCAAAAAACCACTTACTGAGGCTGTTGACGATAAAAAAACTTTTCCAG
>CAISWS010000312.1 GCA_903889265.1 uncultured Bacteroidota bacterium | reverse complement strand
GCCAACCGGGAGGTGCCCGTACGTGGTTGGCGTCCCCGCCAACCACGTTTTCCCTGCGAAGAACATCAAGTGCTATCATCCCAAAGGCCAACTTGCATTTCCCACCGTACCATATTACTTTCAGCCTATGCAATTTCACACTGCAACCATCAATACCTGGAAACACCTGTTGCAGGATGATTCTTTCAAGGATATAATAATTAACTCTCTTAATTGGTTGCATGATAATAACCGGGCCATAACTCATGGCTTTGTTATAATGCCCAATCACATCCATCTGTTATGGACCACATTCGAAACCGGGAAACAACATCCGGACCATGCTCTGGCGAGCCATACCGCTCATGAATTTAAAAAAAGGATAACCGGTTATCCGGAAAGCGGTAAGTTATTAAACCCATATATTTCAACGCAGGCAGACAGAGATTATCACTTTTGGGAACGACGGCCTAAAAGCGTGGATATAAAGGATAGAAACATGGCAGCCCGGACATTAGAGTATATCCATAACAATCCGTTACAGGAACATTGGCGCCTGGCAGAATTTCAGGAAGATTATAAATACTCTTCAGCAGGTTATTATATAAATGGCAAATCCGAATTCAAGTTTCTAAAGCACGTTGGGGAGTTCTTATAATGACGTTTTGCCGTTATGCGCAGATTCCGGTTGGCGGGGACGCCAACCGGGAACCGGGAGAGTGCCCGTACGTGGTTGGCGTCCCCGCCAACCACGCTTCTCTGTGGACGGCCTACTTCCTCATCTCATAAACCCCATTCAGAGCATAAACCTCTTTCCAAATCCTTTCCGTCCTCTCCTTGCTTGCAACCGGTTTGCGTATCATCTTAAACGCATAGCCCATTTGCGCTGCACTACTGCTCGGTTTGTTGTGCAACTCCAAAGCAAATCGGCTGAAATCAGCAACCATTACTTCAAATATCTGGTCGGTCATGTCGTCACTGATGTTATAGATGGCGGCGTTTTCAATGATCAGCTGGCCGTAAACAATCAGTGTAAACAACTCGCCTATCGTTAACAGAAAATCAATATCTTTTTGTTGGGCAGCATCGGGTCCGGCCATCATTAAGGCTTCTTTAAACAGGGCAATCTGCTCTTTAAACAGGTTTACATTGGGCAGGTTAACCGAGTCGTATGCCTTGCTGTAATCGTGGAAACGTATTTTACTTAATCCCTTGGTTGGGCCTTGCTTAAACAAGAAGGCATCGTTAGTTGGATTATGATACGCCGGTATTTCAGCAAACTCACCGGCATTAAAAAAGTAATTAGGCATAAACTTGATGATAAGCGCCATGTTAACATGCACGGTGCCCTCCAGTTTCGGCAGGGCGCGTATGTCCTTTGCCGCCATATTAAAATACATATCCTTTTCAAAACCCTTAGCGGCTATTACATCCCATACTGCATTTACTACGTGCTCACCTTCGGTAGTTACTTTCATTTTAACCATAGGGTTAAATAGCAGATATCGGCGGTCATCGGCACTGGCGGTACGCATGTAATCGGTAGCCCGCAATGCAAATAATTTCATGGCGGTTAACCTGGTATAGGCCTTAATAAACAAATCGCGGATATGTGGAAAGTCGGTTACAAACTTGCCGTACAAATTACGGTTGGCAGCATGGTTGATAGCCTCATAAAAAGCATGGGTGCAAATACCAATGCTTCCCCAGCCTAAGTTGTATTTATTAATGTTCACGGTATTCAAAGCGGCATCCCAGGCTGCCTCACCAGTATGCAAAATGTCCTCTTGCGTTAGCGGATAATTAACCAGTTCAAATTCTGAAACGTACGACTGGCTGTTAACCACATTCTTTATCAGCTTGTAATTGGGGTGCTGGCTGTCCACCGCAAAAAACACATAGCCGCTGCCATCGGCCATTCTTCCAAACACCGAAACCATGCCAGCTTTATTGCCATTACCAATATAGTACTTCCGGCCGCTCACGGTGTATTTTCCATCACCGGTGGCAGTTACCACCATGTCACTACTGTAAATATCAGCACCATGCTCCTTTTCTGACAGGCCGAAAGCAAAAATGTGTCCCTCATTTAAAAGTGCTGCCGCCTTTTGTTTGGCAGCTTCATTATCACTCATCCATATTGGCCCTAAGCCTAATGATGATACCTGGTATGTATACCAGTAACACAAACCATAAAAGCCCAGCACCTCGGTAAACGCCGCAATGCGCGATGTATCCCATCTTGAGTTTGCCGGCCCATAACCGGTAGGCGTCATCAGGCGCGCAAATATCTTTTCACTCTTTACAAACTCTAAAAAATCGGCATACCAAACCAGGTTCCGATCGTCTTCGGTCAGTTTTATCTTGCCTTTCTTTTCAAAAAAAGCAATAGTATCCTGCATAATTTTCTGCGACTCAGCATCTAGATGCGCGAAATCTGTTTTCCCCGGATGTAATAGCATAAGTTAGGTTGGTTTTAAAAACGGAATATCGGAATTAATGCCGAATAGCAGTTTCAAAAAATACAGATTAACGCAAAGCACGCAGAGTAGTAAAATGCAAAGGCCGCAAAGATTAAATTCTTTGCGGCCTTTGCGAAAACCTTAGCGTTCTTTGCGTGAACCTATATTCGGTAATTTATTATCTGATAAATACCTTGGTATGTGTGGTCGTTTCGCCGCTCTTTAATTCAAGCACATAAACTCCTGTTGCCAACGAAAACGGTGCCGTAACTTCCGTTGCACTGCTGTTAGGTATATCCATAACCAGTTTACCTGAGATATCATATAACTTTAAAGCATATCCTGCAGATTGGTCGAAGCTTACATGAATATAATTTCTGCCTTCGCTGCTATAGGTATAGGCATTTAATTCGTCGGCAGTTACCGATGCAATCGCAGTAGTGCCATTAGTACTTATCACATTAGAGTGCGATTCAGAATAAGGGCTTGCACTTCTTGATGGGCTGCATCCCGCCAGGTTAACAATCCTTATTTGGTAAAATAACGTTCCTGATGGCGGCGTCAGGTCAGTATAACTGGTGCTCGAGCTCGAAATACTATCAATTAACTGCAATCCGCTGCCACTGTTACGATAGATGTAATAAGTATTGTACGAAAATCCTTCATAGGCATTCCAGTTAAGGTTCCAGGTGCTGCCAACCCCCGGCGATATGCTCAGGTGCATGGTTTGATGTGCTGCACTTTGTGCCTCTACACCTCCACAGGTATCAAGTATGGCTATAGTATACCGGTCGGCATGTTCCAGCGGGTTCGAGCCCAGGTCAATAAAAGTGCTAAAATCACCACCCGCTACTGCGCCGGCTTCTGCAAAAACATTCAGTGTAGTGGTTTCTTTAAAAATGATGAAACTATCGATACCCACATTATTCGGATTGTTCCAGATCACAATATTCTTGCCGGTTGCGCTATCAACCGATACAATACAGATATCCTGATTAATAGAAGGAGGAGCTGTATATGCAAGAGCTGTTGTGGTTACAAACCCCCTGGAGTCCGTAACAACAAGAATAACCGAATCAAGCGTGCTGGTAATTGTATTGGTAGGGCTTGTGCAGGTAGTGCAGCTTAAAGAACCGCCCCACGAGGACCACCGATACGTATAAGGAGGAAAGCCCCCACTAACCGTTGGGTTTAAACTTACCGTTGTATTGTTACAAACCGCCCCGCCACCGGTAAGGCTTACCGTTGGTGCGTTACCAACAAAAAATGCATTGTTCAATACCGGGTAGTTAATGTCAGAATTTACTACCACGCTATATTCGCCTAAGGTAGCATTGGACGGAATATCAATAAATGCCCCAAATGTTGTAGCGCTGGTAAGGTAAACATTATACCCGCTGAAGGAAGTTGACCCGTTGGTAAAGGTTACCGAAGTAGAGGTAGCCTGGTAAAAGTCAGAGCCCGAACCGGAGATGGTAACATAAAGTCCTGTCTGGCCTGGTTGCCCTATATCCGGCCTTACCGATTGGATGGTTTGTCCATAAGTTGCGGCCGCAAAAACAGCCAGGTAAATAAATAACAATAGTTTTTTCATGGCATTTCGTTTTAGCGGTTTATTTAAATTTCTTGTTTATAGGCATCAGTGTTTATTCCCTGTTGCGATACAAAACTGATATAATCGTATCAGGTATAATATCTGAGTTTTCAAATTTCTTACACAACCAAATACCAGAATTTAAGACAAATGCCGGAATAATGTTTCTGTAAATTACCTTTTAGGATATTACACAATTAGAGAAGGTTGTACAATAGATTAATAGTAAATAATTAATCTCTCTCCGCCAGGGTTCGTTTAGAATTACAGTTCACGGCTTTCTGTAGCAATACATCCGCAATTCGCTTTCATCTAACACCAAACAAATACAAAAACGCAAAAATATGTTCTATGTTACTCCGAAATTCAATCCTGCTGCATTGAGATACTTTATTCCTTTCCTGGTGTTCTTTTTTGCGGTGCAATTACAGGCTCAAACAGGAACCGAAGAAAAGGCTTTAGCCATTAATGCATTCAGGCAAGCATAAGGATGGTCCTTTTTTAAATGTGCCTGCATTTCATTCTACCCACCAATAGTTTGCCGTTACTCTGCTTATTGAAGTTTATATTTTAAATTAGAGTTCAAAGCAATTGCAATGACCAGATTAATTAGGGCCATTATATTGAATGCGTTCTGCTTTATCAGTATCAGTATTATTGCGCAGAACGCGGACTCCGGTTATTATAAACCCGACGCCAGCTTTACAAATGGTATAGCCCAATATCATAGCAAAGATTATAACGGTGCGGTGAAAAGCCTGGATAAAGCTGTAGACATTAACCCTTACGATGGCGATACCTGGCATTACAGGGGCAATGCAAAGCTGGCTATGCGTAACGATAGCGGTGCCATTGCAGATTACACCATGGCAATAAAATTAAACGATAACGATGAACAGGCTTACTGGAAAAGAGGTGTTGCAGAAATACACCTTAAAAAATACGAGAAGGCTGAAAAGGATTTTACCCGGGCCATTAAAATAAACCCGGCATCATACCGGGCTTATTATAGCCGCGGGTTTGCAAAATTTAAAGAGGGGGATAAAGACGGGGCTTTGGAAGATTGCAATAAAGCTGTTGAGGTGCATCCATGTGATACCACTTACCGGGCCCTGGGGGTTTTAAGGGGCTGGATGAAACAGTATGCTACTGCCATTGAACAGTATAATAAAGCCATTGCCTTAAATCCGCTTTATGCTGATGTTTACCTAAGGCGCGGCCGAGCCGAATATGAAACCAAAGATTATGATTCGGCCTTAAAAGATTTTACGAAGGCTTTTGAAATAGATACAACCAATGCCGATGCACTGGTTGAAAGGGCTAACCTGAAAGAAGATATAAAAGATTTTGCCAGCGCTATACTGGATTGCGACACAGCTATTACAATTGACCCCGGTAATGCACAAGCCTATATTAACCGCGGATGGGAAAAACAAAACCTGGGTAACGCCACCGGCGCACTGAATGATTATAACCAAGCCATTAACCTGCAACCCGGCTTTGCGTTGGCTTTTAGCTGCCGCTGCGCAATGAAAAACAAACTTGAAGACCTTGATGGCGCATTGGAAGACTGTAATACTGCAATAAAACTCGACCCCAGCCTTTATTTTGCCTTTAATAACCGCGGCAATGTAAAACATAAGCTGCGTGACTGGGACGGCGCATTGGAAGACTATACGCGGGCTATTGAATTAATGCCGAACAGCGGGCTCTCTTACGGAAATCGTGGCTCGGTAAAATTAAATCTGAAGGATTATTCCGGTGCTTTAGACGACCTGAACAAAGCTATTCAACTCGACCCAGGCAGCAGTACATCTGTTTTCAGCAACCGTGGTTCTGCCAAATATCACCTGGGCGATTTTACCGGTGCCGTGCGGGATGAAACCTGGGCGATTCACTTAAACCCATCTTCAGGATTTGCTTATAACATCCGGGGTCTTGCTAAAATAAAAACCGGCGAACTCGACAGTGCTTGCGCCGACTTTGAAAAAGCCCGCCAATTTGGTAACACCGGTGCGCAGGGCAATATTGATAAGCATTGTAAATAGGCAATGCGGGGATAATTACAAATTTCGTATTCTCATACCTTCAAATAAAATGAGCGCCGCTTTTCAGAAATATAAATATTACCTGCTTACACTGGCTATTGCTATTGCCTATCTTATAATCCGGTCGCAATCTGTAGCCGGCGATTTCAAGGTTTTTCTTTCTGCCGCCGATTATCTTAATCATGGCCAAAACCCATATAAGGTTTGGCTGGTTTGGAAAGGTGCCGTAACTGATAAATATTTTTACGGGCCTGCGTTTGCAGCTATGTTGGCCCCCCTCACTTATCTGCCTGAGCAAGTTGCTTTCTTCGTTTTTTTCTTTATCCAGGTTATATTGCTGATGAGGGCTTTTGTTGTTATTAGCACAATGCTGCCCATTAGCGGCCTGAATGACAAGCAAAAACTGTGGTGGTGGATACTTACCATACTTTTTTCGTTGCGTTTTATTTTACATAATATAGAGTTTGGGCAGGTAACTATTTTAATATTTTATCTCTCCATTGAAGGGCTTTACCAGATATTTTATCGCAGCAAATTACTTGGCTCTTTGCTGCTGGGGCTGGCCATTCATATTAAAGTAATGCCCCTGGTTTTTATACCGTACCTGCTATGGCGAAGAGAGTTTGTACCGGCATTGCTTAGTCTTGTATTCTTCGGGCTTTATTGGTTAACGCCCCTGGCTTTTGGCAACACCCGGTTTGCTGCTCAACTATTTAGCGATTGGTGTTATACCGTTAACCCGGTGGGCGAAAGGTTTGTGCAGCATCAGGAACAGCTTGGCTACCAGATGCAGGGTTTACAGGCACTGCTATCAGCTTATTTGCTTGATTCCGGTTTCGAAAAGCTGAATTTTAAATTTAATGTCATCGTATTAAGCCAACCGGTATTTCAAACAATACTCCAGCTTTCACGCCTGTTGTTTGTTGTGTTTACACTTTATTTTTTGAATGGTAGTTTCTTAAAGCCTTATGCAAAAGACAACAAAGGTTTCTGGCAATTATCCTATCTTTTTATGGTAATGCCCATCATTTTTCCGCAACAGCAAAAATATTCTTTACTGTTAATGACTCCGTTTTTTGCCTATATGCTGTGGTGGATAATTACTTCTTCAAAAAACCGGGACAGGCGCTGGAACCTGACCGTTATTTACTTTGCATTTATTATACTGCTAACAACCTTTACCAGCGACCTGTTTGTGGGCATGACTTTGAATTATCTTTTTCAATGTATGAGAATACTAACGATGGCTATGATATTAGCGGTGCCACTTTTGGCTTGGGCAAAGCCGGTTGAGGAAAAGGACCATCCTCTTACAAAATCCCTTTAATTTATTCCTCGTCAATTCCTAAATTGCACTCGGTAAAAAGAGCATAAACAAAATGATAGTATACAATGTAACTATAAAAATTGACCTGAAAGTGCACGACATCTGGCTACGCTGGATGAAAGAAGAGCATATACCCCGCGTAATGGAAACAGGGTGCTTTACCGGCAACAAAATTTACCGGATATTGGCTGAAGATGAAACTGAAGGTATCTCTTACGCTTTTCAATATTTTGCAAATACAATGGGCGATTACTTCAACTACAAAGAGAATTTTGCGTCGGCCCTGCAAAAGGAGCTCCTGGCTATCTTCCCTGAAAAGTTTACAGCATTCAGAACTATTTTAAAGGAGGTTTAGGAGCTCACTCCTGGTAATACACCCGCTTAACCCGCGCCGAAATGCTTGTTAGTATTTCATACGGAATCGTTTCAGCAGCAGCAGCAATTTCATTAATGCCCGGTTGCTCGCCAAATACAATTACCTCATCACCTTCATTTGCTTCAATACCGGTTATGTCCAACATAGCCATATCCATACAAACGTTACCGATAACAGGGGCCAGCTTTCCATTTACCAGCATTTTTCCCTGCCCGTCTGAAAGCTTGCGGCTTAAACCATCGGCATAGCCAATACCCACTGTGGCAATCGTTTTGTTTTTAGAGACCTTGCCCACACGCCCATATCCTACAGAGTCGCCTTTTTTTACGTTCTTAATTTGGGAGATAGTGGTTTTAAGCGTTTGCACATTCATCAGTTTACCCTGCACCCTCTCCGATGAATCAATGCCGTATAATCCTATGCCTAACCGCACCATATCAAATTGCGCCTGCGTATGGCGGGTAATGCCATTACTGTTTAAAATGTGTCGCAGAATCCGGTAATCAAACTGGCTGGTAAGCATACTGCTCATGTCGTCAAACTTACTTATTTGCATCGCCGTAAACTCGTCGTATTCCTTATCTTCGCTGGCAGCAAGGTGCGAAAACACCGAGGCCACCTGCAACTGGTGGTTCAGCTTCAGGCGCTCAACCAGCAAAGATATTTCTCCGGCTTCAAAGCCTAACCGGTTCATACCGGTTTCCAGTTCTAGGTGTATTTTATATTTTTCGCCGTTGCCATTGCGCAATACAGCCAGCACTTCAGCAAATTTATCAAGCAGGTTAAGCGAATAAATTTCGGGCTCAAGCTCATAATGTATCATGGTTTCAAAGCTGCGCTGCTCGGGGTTCATTACCATGATAGGTAATTTAATCCCGTTTTTACGCAGCTCAACACCCTCATCGGCATAAGCCACCGCTAAATAATCTACCCGGTTAAACTGTAGCGAATTTGCAATTTCAAAACTTCCGCTGCCATAGCTGAAGGCTTTAACCATAGCCATAATTTTTGTTTCAGGCTTCAACAAGCCCTGGTAAACTTTAAGGTTATGCGCAACGGCGTTCAGGTTTATTTCCAATACCGTTTCATGTACTTTCTTTTCTAAAAACTTGCCTATCACCTCAAACCTGAATTTGCGCGCCCCTTTCAGCAATATAACTTCATTCTGAAAAGTAGATGAGTCTAAACTCTTCAGCAATTCTTCCGTACTTTCAAAGCAACTTACCTCCAGTTCATCATTCTTTTCAAACATTTTTTTCATCCTCATCAGCGCCGGGCCTACTCCCATCAACCTGTTAACCTTATTCTCACTCAGAATATTTGCCACTTCGGTATACAGGTCCAGCTCTCCTCTGCCGCTCTGTAAAATGTCCGAAAGAATTACAGTCTTTTTAGGATGTTGGTTTTGCTGTTTTAAAAAATCAATCGCAATTTTTAACGAGCCGATATCCGAGTTGTAAGTGTCGTTTATCAGCGAACAGTTATTGATAGCATCTTTCATTTCCAAACGCATGGCAATGCGCGAAAGATGTTTTAACCGCTCTTTAATAATCGTAAAATCCTTTTTTAAATAAAGCATTACACAAACACACTGCATCGAATTTTCAACGCTGGCCCGGTCCGAAAAAGGAATTTCAAAATCAAGCTCTTTGTTTTGATAGAGGCACGAAATAAAGGAGTGGTTATCCTTCTGCATCACACTTACCACCTGCACATCGGCTTCACTGCTCATGCTCCAGGTAAAAGTTTTTATTTTGTTTTCAGTTTCATCACTCCCTTTCGAAAGCGCATTTATTTCAGCAATGCTCTGGTTAATGTCGAAATAATCCTTGCAATAAATCAGAATGTCGGCATTCACAAAAAGGTTCAGTTTCTCTTTTGTTTTATGCCGTGCACTTAAAAACCCTTCGCTATGGGCCTCGCCTACATTTGTAAACACGCCTATATCCGGTTTAATTATTTTCTCCAGCTTATCCATTTCACCCGACTCAGATATACCGGCCTCAAAAATGCCCAGGTTGTGCTCTGCGTTAATTGGCCAAACAGAAAGTGGCACGCCAATTTGCGAGTTATAACTTTTGGGGCTGCGGATAATGTTGTAATCTTCGTGCAGTAACTGGTACAGCCACTCTTTCACCACGGTTTTTCCATTGCTGCCGGTAACAGCAATTACCGGCAGGGTATATTTAGCCCGGTGTGCGGCAGTTAATTTCTGTAGCGCAGCGGTGCTGTCTTTTACCAGTATAAAATTGCTTTCAGGGTATTTGTCCTCGGTAAAATCAAGTGGCTTCGATACCACAAAATTTCTTACGCCCTTCTTATAAAGCTCTTCTATATAGTTATGTCCATCCAGTTTTTGCCCGGTAAGGGCAAAAAAAAGTGTTTCGGCAGGATGAATCAGTTTTCTCGAATCAAGTAGTATTTCCTGTATCGTATACTCCTTCTTGCCGGCAACAATCAATTTGCCACCGGTCCCTTTTACAATCTCAGCTATTTTATATTCAGTTTTCATGCGCGTATTTCAAAACAACAATCCTCACCCTGCCCTCTCCAAAGGAGAGGGTTCTTATAATTCGTCCACTCTGAAGGTACCTCTTAAAGTGGAAGCGAAGATAAAAAGTCCTTCTCCTTCGGAGAAGGATTTAGGATGAGGATAAAAATATTTAATCAACTAACTTAGCTTCACTTTGTTTTTCAACAACAACAATCATCATGAGCAAAATACGAAGGGTTATTGACAGAATGAAGGCGGGTGAGGATTTAGGTATAGACCGTACCGCCCACAAAGGAAGACAGCGCACTATCAACGCTGATGGAAGTTACAATCTGGAGCGCAAAACCGGCCGGTTTTTAGGTAACTTTTATTTATACCATTGGCTCATAACCGCTTCGTGGCGGCATTATTGGCTGGTTGTATTTGGTTTTTATGGCGTTATGAACGTAATATTTGCCAGCATCTACTATTTTATTGGGGTTAACCAGCTAAGTGGGGCCGAGGGGGCAACACCCGGTATACAGTTAATGCATTGCTTTTTCTTTTCGGCCCAATCGTTTACAACGGTTGGCTATGGCGGTATTTATCCTGTGGGCAAAACAGCAAATTTTATTGCCACTTTTGAGGCATTTACAGGATTAATGACTTTTGCCCTGGCAACCGGTACTCTTTACGGGCGCTTTTCGCGGCCCGTTTCAAACATTAAATACAGCAAAAACGCCATAATAGCTCCTTTTAAGGATATTACGGGTATGCAGTTTATGGTAGCCAATGAAATGAGTTCATCGCTAATGGAAATGGAAGCGAGGGTAAATATCAGTTGGAGTGAAGATGACGGCTCAGGGCAACCTATACGCAAATTTGCGCAGGTAAAACTTGAAATAGATAAAATTGCCATGTTCCCTACCAGTTGGATTTTGAATCACCCCATTGATGAGGAGAGTGTGCTTTATGCCCGGTCGCCGGAAGAAATTAAAAAAATAGACCTGGAGGTTTTTGTGCTACTTAAAGGTTTTGATGATATTTTTTCGCAAACCATTTACAGCCGCCATTCGTATATGGCCGCCGATTTTATTTATGGTGCTAAATTCCGCAAGCCCTGGGTTCTTAACCAGGAGGGCCGCATAGTAATGGATTTAACCAAGGTTGGTGATTATGATGTGGTGGAGTTGCCGGTAATGGAGATGGCGTAATATTAAAACGCCAGTCCACCCTCCTTCAGTTTCTCCGATTGCTCGGCCACTGCAAGGGCGTCTATCATGCCACCAATATCGCCACCCATAAAGGCATCGAGGTTGTAAACTGATAAGTTTATACGGTGGTCGGTAATACGTCCCTGGGGATAATTGTAGGTTCTGATTTTGGCAGAACGGTCGCCGGTTGATACCAGCGTTTTTCTGCGGGCGGCAATTTCATCTTCGTGTTTGCGTACTGCTGCTTCAAAAATACGGGTCTTCAGCATTTTCATAGCCGCCTCCCGGTTCTTGTGTTGCGAGCGCTCTGCCTGGCATTCTACCACCGTGCCGGTAGGTATGTGCGTTAATCGCACCGCCGACTCCGTTCTGTTAACGTGTTGTCCACCCGCACCCGATGCACGGAACACGTCGAGTCTGATATCTGCTTCATTCACCACTACTTCTACTTCATCGGCCTCCGGCAACACCGCTACGGTTACTGCTGATGTATGCACTCTACCTTTAGCCTCTGTTAAAGGAATACGTTGCACCCGGTGCACGCCTGATTCAAATTTCATTTTACCATAAACCATTTCCCCCTCAATCTCCAGTACTACTTCCTTGTACCCACCGGCGCTGCCATCGCTTGCGCTGGCAATAATTACTTTCCACCCCAGTGTTTCGCAATAGCGGGTATACATACGGGCAAGGTCGCCCGCAAAAATGCCAGCTTCATCGCCACCGGTTCCTGCACGTATTTCAAGCAGTACGTTGCGGTCGTCCTCGGGCTCTTTGGGCACAAGCAGGCTTCTCAGGTCATCTTCAAGTTTCGTCTTCTCCACTTCAAGCTGGCCCAGGTCATTCTTGGCCATATCGCGGAACTCTTCATCATTTTCCGTTTCCAGAATTTCCTTATTGGCGTCAATATTGGCAAGTACCAGTTTGTACTTCTCGTATATAGCAACAACCTTCTCCAGTTCCTTATATTCCTTATTCAACTGGGCAAAGCGCTTCATGTCGGTCATAGCCGCCGGATCGCTCAGCGTTTTGCCTACTTCAATGTACTTACCTTTTATATTTTCTAACTGACTAAACATTTACCGTGTTTGATTGATTTTACAAGTTACAAGCGCGCAAAAATAAAAATAAAGCCGTGTTGTGGCTTACTTAGTAGAAAACAACCAGCCCCTTCCGTCCCCGAAGGGGAAACTAAGGCAAAACAGCCGAAACACAAGAGCTGACCATAACAAATATCTTATTTGCATTTGGCTTTGGTTTCCCCTTCGGGGACGGAATAGGGGATAGATAACCATAGCTAATTAAAACTAACTAAAAATAACACAACTATATCATTATCAAATAAATAATGAAAAAATGATTGTGCTTTTATTTTATTCTCCATTACAAATTACCGT
>CAISWS010000311.1 GCA_903889265.1 uncultured Bacteroidota bacterium | reverse complement strand
TTGAATAGTTTGTCATTTTGATTGAGTTTTGGTAGACACAATCAGTACCAACTATTTTACGTGGGCAACAGCCCTTTTTTCAACTCATATTATTGTATTGTCTATTTTTAAACAGCTTCTAAGAGATTATTAATGTTAGCCTTTTAACAAACATCAGCCAGGCCTTGGCCTGTAAGCAACCACATCACATTTTTTTCTATCTTTATAAGCCAGAGATTTACCCGTGAAAAGACCGTTACTTTTACCCTTGCTTTTAATGCCACTAATGCTATTGGCGATTAGCAGGCCGCGTACTGCCCCGGCAATGCCTGATGGCGAACTCAGGTTTTCGGAAAACAAGGGGCAGTGGAACGAGGAGGCTTTGTTTAGGTCGGATATTCCTTTTGGCAGCGTTTACCTGGAAAAGAACAATTTCTTTTTTGTGATGTATTCGCCTGCTGACCTTAAAAAGAAGCAGCATCCAAGTCTGGTTTCGGGCCCGGTTATTATACACGGACAGGTAATGCATGAGGAGTTTGTGGGCGCTAATCCGAACCCAACAGTAACTGGAGTAAAGCCCCTTAAAGATTACGAAAATTATTACCACGGTAACGATTCGCGGCATTGGGCATCCGGAGTTAAAGTATATCCTGAGGTAAATTACAGCGAACTCTACAACGGCATTGACCTGAGGGTGTACACCCGTGGCAGTATGCAGTTAAAGTATGACTTTACGGTAAAACCGGGTGCCGATGCGTCAAACATACAGATACATTACAAATGGGCGCAAAACGTAAGGTTGAGAGATGGGACACTGCAGATTAAAACTTCGGTAGGTAGCATGATTGAAGAGCAACCCTATGCCTACCAGGAAATAAATGGTGTAAGGGTTAAAGTGAAGTGTGATTTTGTTTTGGCCAACGGGCAGGTAGGGTTTAGTCTGCCAGAAGGTTACGACCATAATTATGGGCTTATTATTGACCCTAACATTGTGTTTTCAACGTATACTGGTGCTACTGCCGATAACTGGGGTTATACCGCTACCTACGATAATCAGCAATGCATGTATATTGCCGGACTGGTAAGGTCGGGCCCGGACCCTTTTGACCCGACCATTGTTGGCACCTACGGAACAACGGCAGGAGCTTTTCAGTCGGTTTGGGGTGGTGGAAATGATACTACAGGCATACAATGGTCGTGCGATATGGGAGTTTCGAAGTTTTCGGCCGATGGAAGCACGCTGCTTTTCAGAACCTTTATCGGTGGAAGCAATAATGAAACACCTAATTCGATGGTTGCCGACGCACAGGATAACCTGATTATTTATGGCGTTACTTACTCAACTGATTTCCCAGTTACTGCGAATGCTTATCAAAATACCAACCATGGAATCAGTAACCTGGTGGTGGTGAAATTAAATTCCGGTGCCACGGCTCTGCTTGGTTCTACTTATGTTGGAGGGTCAGGACAGGATGGAATTAATTTTGACCCTACCGAACAGACCCCGGGCAACCTGAAAAAAAATTATGGTGACCAGAACAGAGGGGAAGTAAATATTGATGCCAACAATGATATTTATGTTGCTGCCTGTACTATGTCGTCCGACTTTCCTGTAACGCCGGGAGCGGCACAAACTACTTTTGGAGGCACACAAGATGGTTGTGTTTTTAAGCTGAAAAGTGATTGCTCGCAATTGATATGGAGTACCTACCTGGGAGGCAATAATGATGACGCCTGCTACTCGCTTGACCTAGGCGCAGGTGGAACGATATTTGTTGCCGGGGGAACTATGAGCACCAATTTTCCTGTCACCCCGGGTGTTTTAAATGGTGCCTACCAGGGAGGTGCTTACGATGGTTTTGTAACGCATATCAATGCCAGTGGAACACAGTTTTTGAGCTCAACATATATCGGTACCAGTGGCGATGACCAGGTTTACGCTGTTAAGCTTGACGGGGAGGGTAACGTGTACTTTGTGGGGCAAACCAACGGAGCCTATCCGCTTGTTAGTGCTACTTACTCAAACCCCAACAGCGGCCAGTTTGTGGCCAAAATGAAGCCAACTTTAGATAGTGTTTTTTACTCAACCGTTTTTGGCAGCGGCAGTGGCAAGCCCAATATTTCGCCCACCGCCTTTTTGGTGGATACCTGCGAGAATGTTTATATAGCCGGCTGGGGCGATGCCACTACCAGCATTTTTGCCCAGGATTTCAGTCCCGTTTACGCTAATGACATGTTTAACATGCCACTTACGGCAGATGCATTTCAATCAACTACCGACGGAACTGATTTTTATTTTATAGTGCTGTCGAAGGATGTGCAAGGCCTGCTTTTTGCCTCTTATTTTGGAGGAAACGGATATATAGACCATGTGGATGGAGGAACCAGCCGCTTTGACAAAAGAGGCGTAATGTATGAGGCTATTTGCGCAGGTTGCGGGGCTAATTCGCTTACGCCCACAACGGCTGGTGCATGGTCGCAAACAAACGATAGCTGGAATTGTAATGAGCTGGGTTTAAAAATTGCTTTTAACCTTTCGGGTGCAAATGTTGCGGTACAGGCCCATCCAAGGGCAACCGGCTGTGTGCCGCTTACAGTTCAGTTTCAGAGTACCACGTCAAACGTAGTATCGGTGCAGTGGGATTTCAGGGATGGCTCAACTTCAACACAGCAAAACCCGGTACATACCTTTACTGATACCGGGACTTACAATGTAATGCTGGTGGGGTATAATCCAAATTCGTGCAACGTGCATGATACCGCTTACATATCCGTATGGGTACGTAATGATAGTTTGAGTGCTGATTTTTTACCCACTACGGTGGTTAACTGCGATAGTGACCGGGTTGTTTTTGCATCGCACAATTTTAATACCACGATGTATAACTGGAGTTTTGGTGATGGTGCTACTGCAAATACCGACTCCGTTAATCACCAGTACACAGGGCCGGGCACTTACATAGTAACACTTATTGTAAGCGATACCACCAAATGTAACCTGCTTGATACCTTTACTGCCCCTATTCATATTCCAGGTTTTGTATCAGCTTCTTTTACTACTAATGATGCAAGAGGATGTATTCCGCTGGCGGTTCAGTTAACGTCACAGCCGGATAATACGGCCACTTATTACTGGAGTTTCGGCGATGGTGCAGCAGATACCTCACGTATCAATACCGTTACTCACACTTATATGGCCGGAGATACCTTTCAGGTAAGGCTGATAGTAATTGATTCCACATCCTGTAATATAACGGATACTACGTATGGAACGGAGATTGGTATTGACTCTTTTGCCAATGCGGCTTTTCATTTCTCCCGCAAGTTCTTTATGTGCGATTCGGTGCAAATAACGGCCTGGACGGATTATACCGGTGAGACTTCTGAGCTATGGACTTTTGGTGATGGCACACAAATAGCTAATGTGGATTCCGTTACGCACACTTACACAACCGCAGGAACATTTGTAATAACGCATTACATAGTTGATTCGCGGATGATTTGCAAGCCACTGGACACAGCAAAGATAGCAGTGAGCCTGGTGCCGCTTGATATTTCCGCATCGATACCTGATACCATTAAGTGCTTGCCGCTAACAGCAGATTTTGTTGGGCACACGGCATTGCTTTCTACAGATTTTTACTGGTTTTTTGGTGATGGAGATTCTACCACCGGCACTCCGGTAACGCACACATATCTGAATACCGGAACCTACCGGGTAACACTGCTGGCGATTGATACCAATGCCTGCGTGCAGGGCGATTCGGCTTTCGCAACAATTCATGTTATCAACGATTCAGTGCATGCTAACTTTGAATTGAACGTGTTGCACGATTGCGATTCTCTGCTGCAGGTAAACCTGGTGAATACCAGCCGGGGCGCTGTTCAGTATTCATGGACCCTGGGTGATGGAAACAGTTCGGTTACGCAGGATGAAAACCATACATACACCGCGCCGGGAACTTATACTATTACATTGATTGCATCTGATTCAACGCGCTGCCATCCGGTTGATACGATTATTAAAAAGGTTACTTTACTGCCCAACGTTGCAGGGAACTTTACAGTAAACGAGGCCTGTTTTGGCCAGGCCATTCAGTTCACTAACCTCAGTAATCCTAATCTGCAATATGCTTGGAATTTTGGCGATAGCACCACCAGTAGTCAATTTTCGCCATCGCACGTATATGGCTATCCTGGCAATTTCACAGCCCGGCTGATTATCGTTGATTCCACCAGCTGTAATATTTCTGATACCGTTAGCCACCCTGTGCAGCTGGTGCATGACCCGGTTGCAAATTTTAGCGTTTTGAGCGACACAGTAAATTACGAAGCGCTGATGGGATTTATTAATGGTAGTTCGTACTACAATCAACTGCAATGGAATTTTGGCGATGGTACCAATGGAAGCGATGAACCTAACCCATCGCATACTTATGAAAAAGTGGGTTGGATGAGGGTATGTCTTACTGCCACCAATAATTTTTGTGCGGACTCCATCTGTAAGGATATTTATGTGGCCTTTAAGCCACTAATTGGTGTGCCAAATGCATTTTCACCCAACGGGGATGGGATTAATGATAAGGTGTTTGTGGAAGGAAAAGGAATAGTAGAACTGGTGTTCAGGATATACAACCGGTGGGGCGAAAAGGTTTTTGAAACGCATGACCAAAGCATAGGCTGGGACGGATATTATAAAGGGGTTTTGCAGGAAGTGGACGTATATAGCTATGCCGTTGAGGCAACCTTTATTAACGGACAAACAGTGCCTTTGAAGGGTAATATTACGCTGTTAAGATAAAAATGACATGTGCGATAAATGGGATGCAATTTCGGACAATGGCAACAGGCCTGATTTCCGCAGAAATGAGGGGTTAAGAAGGCTTTTATTGCTTTTATGCTGCGTTGTGCTTTCTGTGCAATCTTTTTCGCAGGACATTCACTTTACACAGTTTTTTACTAACCCGCTTATTTTAAATCCCGCACAAACGGGCAATTTTAATGGGAACTACCGGGTGGGCTTTAATTTTAAAGGCGAGTGGCCATGGGCTATTGGTACTACTCCGTATAACTATCATACAGAAACGCCTTATGTTGATTTTTCCTTTTTAGAGAACAAGCTAAGGTCGGGCTGGATGGGGATAGGCTTTAATTTTTTGAATGATGAGGCTGGTGATGGTATGCTTACCTACCGTAGGTTTACATTAAGTTATGCTTACCACCAGGCATTTGATAAGAACCACCGGTATGTTCTTTCGGTGGGCGCCAGCGCCAGTTATATTTTGCGCTCGGTGGATTTTGCGAAATTTTATTTTAACGACCAGTGGGTAGAGAATGAGGGGTTTAATACCAATATCAACTCAAACGAACCCATACAGAGGCAAAGCTTTGGCATGTTTGATTTGGCAGCTGGCCTTAACATGGGGGCACAGATAACGCAGGCGTTTAAATTAAGCGTGGGCTTCTCCATGCTACATATCAACCGACCGTTGGATAATTTTTATGCTGATGGCGAAAGACTGGGTTTCAGGTTTCAGCCAACGGCTGGCATTGAATATAAAATTAACGAAAAGCTTACCTTAACGGTAGATGGCTACTACGGATATGAAAAGGCAGCTGAGGAAGGATTGATAAGTGCTATGATTGAGTACGGCATTCTCAATAAAAAAACATCACAACCCGATAACTCCGTTTATTTGGGGGCGTGCTATCGAATAAAAGATGCATTGGCTCCCCTGGCAGGATATCAGTTTAAAAAAACCAGGTTATTGCTCAGTTATGATATTACGCTTTCCCAACTCGTTAACCCAGCCAAAGCTAATGGAGGGCCGGAAATTTCAATAGTGCACGTGGGTAACTTTACCAGGGAGTTTAATGATAAGAAGGTTTATTGCCCGAGGTTTTAAAACCGGAGCCTTATTTACATATAGGTTATCTTAATTCATCTTTATCTATTCCTGCCTGCTTTAAAATAGAAAAGAAAGTTCCAATAGGCAGATCTTTATTATGCATGGGAGCTATTACTCTGTTCTTTTTGATGGGATGAATAAAAACCTGGTGGCTGCCTTTAGACCGGTCTAATGCAAATCCTTTTGTAGCAAAATTTTAATAATCTCCTTAGAAGTAAAAGGCGGAAACTTACTCATGCAACCAAGGTAAGCGAATATTCAAAGGTGTTTTCTTCAGTTGGAATTGGCTCGCCATGTGCGCTTAAACTTTCAAGGTATAATTCTACAGCTTCTTTGGCATTTACAATGGCTTCATCCATAGTTTCTCCAAACGTTATACAACCGGGAAGTGTGGGGACTGTAACGGTAAACCCACCTTCGGGCTCTTTGCTTAAAAGGACTCGGTATGTAATTTGTTTCATGTATCAAATATAACAAAAAGACGTTAGAGAAAAGCACAGGGCTAAGTTACTCCCTTGTCAATATAAAAAGCATTCAACATTATGCCGAAATGAATCTAACCAAACTCCTCTTCGCCACCGGCAACATGGTTTCAGGCAATGGGAATGATTCTTTAAATTCTATAGCATAAGTTGCCGGGTTCGGCAACTCGCGGTTTCCGGCTATCAGTTTATATTTTATCTGTTCGTAACTGGAGGTTACGCTGATATTGTAATCGAATAAAAAGCGGGTTTGTATACCCCGGAAACGTTCCTGTATATTTTCAAAAATAGTAATCTGGTAGTAGTAAACGTTTACCAGCTTTTTCAGAAAGTCGGAAAGAAAAAAATACCCCTCTTCAGTTCTTAATGGCAAAATGCCTACCGGGAAAACCTGTAATTTATCTTCTACTTCCTCATAAATTTCGCGGCCAATGCCAAGTTTTCGTTCAATTTCGGGCATGGCAAAAGCAATGATGGAGTCCATTTCTTTTATCAGCTCATCATCTTCAAAAGTATTTTTGTACTCCACTTTAAATTTTTCAAAATCAAGGCGTGAAATCTCTTTGGGGAAATCTTTTGATATGGACATCTTCTTATCCTTCAGCAATTGCAGCCCTCTTAAATGTTCGGTTAATTCAGATAAGCGCGGGTAAAGTTTTTTTTCATCAAACTGCACGGCGGTTTCCTGCAAATAGGCAAGCAGCAGGTACTTTTTGTACTCAAAATCCATCCATCCTTCGGTAAGCCAGTTTCTATCTAGTGCAGCCATAAAAACTCCTTTGGTTTATTAAACGTAATTTACAAAAACTTGTTTTAAGTAACATGCTTAAAATCAACATCTCAACCGACTTTGTCCTAATATAAACGGGGGTTGGTGTCAAGGTCAATGCCAATTTTCACTGTAAGCAGCATTTTGACTCTGCCGGTCACATTGCCTGTTATTTTAAGGTTTCGTTGTGTTTCCAATTTCACTTAGGTTTGCAGTTATGAATTACAAAAGAATTACGGTTGAGGACCTCAACTATTTTAAAAGCATTTTGGCCGAAAATTCAGTTTTTGCAGATGAGGCTACTTTGGAAAAATTCAGCCGCGATGAAACAGACGGATACCATTATCCGCCTGAGGTAGTATTGAAGCCTTCTACGGTGGATGAGATTAGCGCTATCATGAAGTATTGCAATGAGCAAGGGATACCGGTTTCTCCGCGGGCGGGAGGCACAGGGCTATCAGCTAACAGCTTATGTGTTTATGGAGGGGTAATGCTTTCTATTGAAAGGCTGAATAAGATTTTAAAGATTGATGAACGCAATTTGCAGGTAATAACAGAGCCCGCAGTTATTACCGAAGTGTTGCAAACAACCCTGCAGGAAAAAGGGCTGTTTTATCCGCCCGACCCTTCCAGCCGGGGCACCTGTTTTATTGGAGGGAATGTGGCCTGTAACAGTGGTGGCCCAAGGGCAGTAAAGTATGGCGTGGTGAAGGATTTTGTATTGAACCTGGAGGTAGTATTACCTAACGGCGATGTTATCTGGACCGGGGCTAATACCCTGAAAAACTCAACCGGCTATAACCTGACACAATTGCTGGTGGGCAGCGAAGGCACACTGGGTATTATCACCAAAATTGTATTCAGGTTATTGCCGTATCCTAAGTTTAATAACATCCTGCTGGCCCCGTTTAAAAGCATGGAGGATGCCAGCGCCGCGGTTTCAGCGGTATTCAGGGCGGGTATTATCCCTTCGTGTATCGAATTTATGGAGCGGGAGGCGATGGAGTATGTAATGAATTTTTTGGGCGACATAACGGTTCCACTGGCTGATGATACCAGGGCCACTTTATTGATAGAAGTGGATGGTAACGACATGGAGAGCATTCAAAAGGATTGTGAGCGCATTTACGAGGTAATTACCCAGTTTGATGCGGGTGATATTTTATTTGCGGACAGCGAGGCCCAAAAGGTTGATTTATGGCGGATGCGGCGCAATATTGCTTATGCCGTAAAGAAAACCAATATGACGGTTGAGGAAGACACGGTGGTTCCGCGGGCCGACCTGCCCGAATTGCTAACCCACATAAAAGCTGTAGGCAAAAAATATAATTTCCGCTCGGTTTGTTACGGCCATGCAGGGGATGGTAATGTGCATGTGCGGATTTTAAAGGATGAATTGAGCGATGAGTACTGGAAAAACGAGGTGCCGAAGGGGATCAGAGAGATATTTGAAAAGGTAGTGGCCCTTGGAGGAACTATTTCAGGCGAGCATGGCATAGGGCGGATACAAATACCCTATATGGACATTAAGTTCAATGAACTACAGTTGAACCTGATGAGGAATATTAAGAAGGTATTTGACCCTAACAGCATTCTTAATCCCGGCAAGATATTTTGACTTATCAGGCCATTTTAACGTTTCACACCCTTTAACGTTTTTGAGTTTAAAGGCTAGTTTAAAATAACGTATCTTGTTTTCCATTTTATGAGTTAAATTTATTGTACGTGAAAAAACTTCTTTTCCTAACTGCGCTTTTTGCTTTTGTAAGTACCAGCCTGTTTGCACAGGATGATGAACTTCCCCCGCCAACAAGTAAACCGAAAGCTGATTACAACAGCCCGCAAAATTCCAATAACAGCCAGGTTGACACTGCGCATGCAGCCAGCGGGTTTCAGGGATTTAACGGCCATAAAAAGCTTGACCTTTCGAAGTTTATTATTGAACCCGATTTTAACTTTAATATTTCAGGCGATGAGATTGATTTGGGTGTTTCGCCTTACGTAGGCTATAATGTATGGAAGGGTTTGTGCGTGGGCGGTGGTTTTACGTATTTATATACCGGCTTCAGGAATATTCAGTTTCAGGATGCCTCAGGCCGTACTTATTATGCCAATGCCAAGTATAGCACTTATGGCGGCGGGGTATTTGCGCAGTACAATGTATGGAAAGGATTTTTTGCGCGTGTAAAATTTGAGGTTTTGCATCGCGATATGGATGACCTCGGTAGCAATAACGTTAGTATTCAGGTAAACCCTAACAATAACTCTTACCAGGTTGTAATCCCTAAAATTCATACAACCATACCCGATATGCTGGTGGGGGTAGGTTATAATCTGCTAAGGAGCAAGAATTTCTTTTTCCCAATCATTGTTTCGTACAACGTATTAAGTCCGGTTACCAATCCTACTTATTCGGTTTACCCGCATAATTTTGTAGTGCAACTAGGTTTTGTTAATGTGTTTTAATGATGATTTAGCGGAAGTGTAATTATTTATTGGCTTGATTTTCACGTGCTTGTTTTAGCAACGCAAAGCCCATAATTAATACCAGTCCTGCTATTGAAAACAACAGGCTTGAGATGGTTCGGTCGTTTAATATTTCAACTATTCTCTTTAACATTTTGCAGTAACTACCTTTCCCGAAGATAAATATTTAGCCTGTCATTTCCTTTTCTTTAACTACCACTAACATCTGAAACGCATTTTTTCGCAAATATTGAGGAAGGGTCAGTATATCTAAACTAGTTTTATAATTAATAAATATAGCAGAAGAAGTCTGGGAGTTATAACCTGATACGGACTTGCTTTATATCATAACACAGGCAAACATCAGTCAGGTTGCTTTGGGAATGGAATTTCTACCTTTAATTTTAATTGGCAAACGGAACGGATGAGTTCACAAAAAAACAGAGTGCTTACTATTAATGGGGGGTCATCCAGCATCAAGTTTGCTTTATATGAATTGGAGGAGTGGTCGCGCCCGGTTTTATACGGCGAGATAGCAGGTATTGGCACCGGCCACTCAACAATTAATTTTAATAATGCACTGAGCGATGATAAGGGTAGTTTAATAATTGAAGCTGCAAACCATGACAGAGCCGTGGATTACCTTGTTGACTGGCTTGAAGCGCGCCATGCGTTTGTTTCGGTAAAAGCGATAGGACACCGTATCGTTCACGGCATGAAACATACCGAGCCCGAATTAATAACTGACGAATTACTGCTGGAGCTGCGGAAAATAAGTGCATATGACCCTGAGCATTTGCCGGATGAAATTAAGCTGATAGAAGTATTCAGAAAAAGACACCCGGAGTTACCACAGGTAGCTTGTTTTGACACCACATTTCACACTTCCATGCCACCGGTTGCCAAATTATTGCCAGTACCGCGCCGCTATTTTGAGCAGGGGATTCAACGATATGGTTTTCATGGCTTGTCGTATGCTTATTTAATTGAGGAGCTTGAAAGGCAGGCTGGAGTTGAAACTGCCCGGGGCAAAATTATATTGGCCCATCTGGGTAGTGGGGCAAGTATGGCGGCGGTAAAAAACGGAACATGTTTGGATACAACTATGGGTTTTACCCCGGCATCGGGCCTGCCTATGGGAAGCCGCAGTGGCGACCTTGACCCGGGCTTTGCCTGGTATTTAATGCAGATTGAAAAGATGACACCACAGCAGTTTAACCAGCTGATTAATCACCAGTCGGGCTTGCTGGGTATCTCTGAAACCAGCGCGGATATGAAAGAGTTGTTGCAAATGGAATTAACTGATAACCGGGCGGCCGAAGCGGTTGAACTTTTTTGTTACCAGGCCCGGAAATGGATTGGCTCTTTTGCGGCGGTGCTCGGCGGACTTGATACCCTTGTTTTTTCGGGTGGAATAGGTGAGCATTCTGCTGTGGTTCGCCAGAGCATTTGCAGCGGACTTCAGTTTTTAGGTATTGAATTGGACGAGCCGTGTAATTTAAAGGATGCGCCAATTGTATCAACAAGTGCAAGCAAAGTATCCGTCCGCGTAATTAGTACGAATGAGGAATTGATGATAGCAAAGTTAGTAACCGGGGTTTTAAATAGAACCACAAAAAAATAAGCAATTATGGACTTGGAAATTACCGCAAAGGCAGAAGCAAGGGTTTTATCGCCCGAATTGCTTGAAAAAATGAATGCATATTGGCGTGCCGCCAATTACTTGTCAGTAGGGCAGCTTTATTTATACGATAACCCGCTACTGAAAGAACCGCTGAAACTTGAACATGTAAAGCCGCTGGTGGTAGGCCATTGGGGTACCACGCCGGGCCAGAATTTTATTTACGTGCACCTGAACCGGATAATTAAAAAATACGACCTCGATATGTTTTATATAGCCGGTCCGGGCCATGGTGGCCCCGCTCTGGTGGCTAATACTTATCTTGAAGGGACTTACAGCGAACTGTATCCGAATATCAGCCAGGATGAGATGGGGATGAAAAAGTTGTTTACTCAGTTCTCTTTCCCCGGGGGCATTTCCAGTCACGTGGCTCCTACTACACCGGGTTCGATACATGAAGGTGGCGAGTTGGGATATTCGCTTAGCCACGCATTTGGTGCAGCATTTGATAACCCGGACTTGATTGTAGCCTGCATTGTTGGCGATGGTGAGGCGGAGACTGGCCCATTGGCTACGGCATGGCATTCGAATAAATTTTTGAATCCCATAAACGATGGGGTTGTGCTTCCCATTTTGCACCTAAACGGTTTTAAAATAAGTAACCCAACTTTACTGGCGCGCATTACGCACGAAGAGCTGGAGCAGTTTTTTAAAGGATGTGGATGGACACCTTATTTTGTGGAAGGTGATGACCCGGATAAGATGCACGAACTTATGGCGGCTACTTTGGAAAAAGTAACGGAAAATATAAAGCAAATTAAACTTAATGCTGTAAGTAATAACGACAGTACAAGGCCCCGCTGGCCTCTGATAGTGCTAAGGTCGCCAAAGGGCTGGACAGGTCCTAAAACAGTTGATGGCCTGCAAAATGAGGGCACTTTCCGTTCGCACCAGGTGCCTATATTGGTAGACTCAAAGCACCCGGAGCATGTGCCTCAACTTGAAAGCTGGATGAAAAGCTATAAGCCCGAAGAGCTTTTTGATGTGCAGGGAAAGCTAATAGCTGAACTGGCTGAATTAGCCCCCAAGGGTAACCGGCGCATGGGAGCTAATCCGCATACCAATGGCGGTATTTTGCTGCGCGATTTGAAGATGCCGGATTTTCATCAGCACGCCGTAGATGTCCCCTTTCCCGGCGCAGTTGAGGCTATGGATACTTTTGTGCTGGGTAAGTTTTTACGCGATGTTGTGAGGCTGAATGATGAGGAACGCAACTTCAGGGTTTTCGGCCCCGATGAGACGCTCTCTAATCTTTTAAACGAGGTATTTGAAGCAACCAACCGGCAATGGGAAGCAGAAACTGTAAAAAATGATGAGTTTCTTGCACCGGCAGGTAGGGTGATAGATTCGATGTTAAGTGAGCACCAGTGCGAAGGATGGCTGGAAGGCTATTTGCTTACCGGCAGGCACGGACTGTTTAACTGTTATGAGGCATTTATACATATCGTAGACTCTATGTTTAACCAACATGCCAAGTGGCTGAAGGTTACGGCAGAGTTGCCCTGGCGGCGGAAGATAGCTTCGCTTAATTATTTACTGGCCTCACATGTATGGCAGCAGGACCACAACGGTTTTACGCACCAGGACCCTGGTTTTTTGGACCATGTGGTTAACAAGAAGTCAGATATAGTCCGTATTTATTTACCACCTGATGCCAACTGCCTGTTATCTGTATTTGACCACTGCCTTAGAAGCAGGCACTACGTTAATGTTGTAGTGGCCGGAAAACGGCCAATGCCCCAATGGCTGGATATGGAGGCTGCTGCTGTACATTGTACTGAAGGAATTGGTATCTGGCAATGGGCAAGTAACGACCAGAACGCCGAGCCTGACCTTATTATGGCAAGCTGCGGTGATACACCCACGTTGGAAGTGCTTGCGGCGGTTTCTATTCTTCGCCAAAATTTACCGGAGTTGAAGATCAGGGTTATTAATGTGGTTGACCTGATGAAACTACAACCCAGCTCGGAGCATCCACATGGTTTAAATGATAAGGATTATGATGCATTATTTACAAAAGACAAACATATCATATTCGCTTTTCATGGTTATCCATGGCTGATACATCGTTTAACTTACAGACGCACTAACCTTAATTTGCATGTAAGGGGCTATAAGGAAGAAGGCACTATTACGACACAATTTGACATGCGCGTGCAAAATGAACTTGACCGGTTTAACCTGGTAATTGATGCTATTGACCGCTTGCCACAATTAGGGGCACGGGGTGCATATCTGAGGCAGATGATGACTGATAAGCTTGTGGAGCATAAACTATATATCTGCAAACACGGCGAAGACCTTCCGGA
>CAISWS010000310.1 GCA_903889265.1 uncultured Bacteroidota bacterium | reverse complement strand
TTATTGAAAAAATATTCCCGCCTTGCTGCCGACCTGAGAAAAGGTTTATCACTCAGCCAGTGCCAGAAACTCCACGATGTTTCCCGTAACACGGCTATTAAAGTCAAGCGCCTTACCTGCACTTAACCGAAGGGATACATTAATTCGGTATTGTTTAGCTGGTTGATGTTAAGGGGCTCAAATAATTGCAAACTAGTAATTTCGTCCTGATCCGGTACTAAATATGACCCTGCTTTACTGGTATTGATTTCAAAGTTTATACTGCGGACCGGCGCATATCCCTTTGACTCGATAACATAATCTGATGCACGCTCGACGTGATTATCAACTGCAAATTCAGGTGCATAAGATAACCAGGATGCAACTTCGCTCAGATAAAATTTATCGGGTATGGCTGGTATATGTATATACCCGTCTTTGCCGGTTAAACGTATTTCCTTTGGTATGGCCAAAAAATTTTCCGCCAGAGCTTTTATTTCCAATTCTCCAGAATCTTCCATTTTAGTTGATTATATCCCCTAATATAAGGCTAGGAATTTAACTGGCTTGGGAAATATTTTAAAAAAATCTTGATAGCGCTGATTGTTCAACAAAATGCCCCTACCGGTGAATTTAGGGCTCGGAAAAGGCTTCCTACCCCTAAAATGTTTAAACTATGTTTAAACCAGAGCACATATATAGGTTATTTGTTGTAAATAAAAAACCCTTGAAAGCTAATGCTATCAAGGGTTTTGGCGTGTTGCGGGGGTAGGACTCGAACCTACGACCTTTGGGTTATGAGCCCAACGAGCTACCAACTGCTCCACCCCGCGATTTGGAGGCGCAAATATATACCTATTTAACTACCAAGCAAACTGTTTTCACTTTTATGCTCCTAAGATATACACAAAATTTACTTCAATTTACTTCAGATTCTGGTGCTGATTACCCGATAGTAATGCTATATTACCCATAATGCAAGTTGCTTTCGTAACTTCGCACGATAATTATGGAAGGACACAGATCGGGCTTTGTAAATATTGTGGGGTTACCTAACGTGGGTAAATCAACCCTGATGAACGCGCTAACCGGTGAGCGTTTGTCTATAATTACACCTAAGGCCCAAACCACTCGGCACAGAATTATGGGTATAGTGAATGACGAGAACTACCAAGTGGTGTTTTCTGATACTCCCGGCTATATCAACCAACCGGCATATAAGTTACAAGCCAACATGAACGACTTTGTGGATGAGGCCCTGGAAGACGCCGATGTAATTTTGTTTGTAACCGACAAGAGCCAAAAACAAGAAGAGCAGGCACACCTGGTGGAGCTTCTGTTAAAGACTAAGGCAGCATCGCTGGTGCTAATTAATAAAATGGACCTTTGCCAGCAAGGCGAGGTTGAAAAGCTGGTTGCCTATTGGAAGGAGAAGTTACCAAAGTCGGAAGTATTGGCTATTTCAGCCGCTTCAGGCATTAACAGCAAAAAAGTAATTAAAAAGATAGTAGAGTTGCTGCCTGTTCATCCGGCCTATTATGATAAAGACCAGCTTACTGACCGTAACGTAAGGTTCTTTGTATCTGAAATTGTGCGCGAAAAGATTTTTTTGAACTACATCGCTGAAATCCCTTACTCTTGCCAGGTTGAAGTAGATACCTATGAAGAAAGCGAGAAGATTGATAAAATAAGGTGCATGATATATGTGGAACGCGAGTCGCAAAAGATGATATTGATAGGTAAAAAGGGAGAATCTTTAAAAACAGTTGGTATAGAAGCCCGCGCAGAGATAGAGAAATTTTTGGGTAAGCATGTACACCTGGAGTTATTTGTGAAGGTGAAAGATAAATGGCGTAACGACCCCATCTCGCTCAAACATTTTGGATACGACAATAAGTAATCAGTAATTTAATCCGTGTTAAACACACAAATATTTACCCTTAAAAAATGAGTTTTACAATAGCAATAGTAGGAAGGCCGAATGTTGGAAAATCAACCCTCTTTAACCGTTTGGTGGGAGAAAAAAAAGCCATAGTTGACAATCAAAGCGGAGTAACCCGCGACCGTATTTACGGAGATTGCGACTGGGGCGGCAGGGATTTTAACGTAATTGATACCGGTGGATTTGTTTCCCGGTCAAATGATGTTTTCGAAAAACACATCCGCGAGCAGGTATTGATTGCCATTGAGGAGGCTTCTTTACTGCTTTTTGTAGTAGATGCTGCAACGGGTATTACAGCACTTGATGCTGAGTTTGCCAAAATATTGCGCAAACATCAGAAAAATGTGTTTTTAGTAGTAAACAAGGTGGATAACATTGCCAGAATGCATGAGGCGAATGAGTTTTACAGCCTCGGTATTGACAATATATTTTTTATTGCAGCCATGACTGGCTCGGGCACCGGCGAAATGTTGGATGCAGTAGTAGCCAGAATGCCTGCGGAAATTGAGCCTGATAAAACCGAAGAAAACATTCCTAAGGTTTGTATCATCGGTCAGCCTAACGTGGGTAAGTCATCTTTGGTAAATGCAATGCTGGGCGAGGAAAGAAACATTGTAACAGATATAGCGGGCACCACCCGCGATTCGGTACATACTCGCTTTACAAAATTCGGTAAAGACATAATTTTGATTGATACTGCGGGCATGAGGGGCAAAGCCAAGGTACAGGAGAACCTGGAGTTTTATTCCGCCATACGGGCTGTAAAGGCTTTGGACGAGGCAGATATAGCTTTAGTGGTATTAGATGCCACCAAAGGTATTACCCACCAGGACCTGAATATTTATAAAATGACCATCAAAAAACACCGCGGTGTTATTGTTTTGGTTAACAAATGGGACCTGATTGAGAAAGAAACCAATACCGCCCGCGACTACGAAACTGCTCTTAAAGCCAAATTAGCACCTTTTAATGATGTGCCCATTGTATTTATTTCGGCCCTTGAAAAGCAGCGTGTTTTTAAAGTAATTGAGCTGATTGAACAGGTTTATATTAACCTGAAAAAGAAGATAACTACCAGTAAGCTAAACGAAATATTACTGAAGGCTATTGAGCAGTATAGCCCACCGGCAGTAGACGGTAAACTGGTGAAAATCAAGTATGTAACTCAATTACCAACCCCTACGCCATCATTCGCTTTTTTCACCAACCACCCTAAATATATCCGCGATTCATATAAGAACTATCTGGAGAACCAGCTACGCAAAAATTTCGATTTCAACGGGGTTCCTGTTAACATCTTCTTTAGGGAGAAATAAAAATATTTTTGGTAAAATTTGAAAAAACTAAAAATGGAAAATTATATTTGCGCGTCAATTAATTAAACTTAAACTAAAAACCAAAAGAAATGAAAAAGGTATTCTTCGCTTTCGTTGCTGCCGGTGTATTAATTCTTACAGCTTGTAACAACAAGCCT
>CAISWS010000309.1 GCA_903889265.1 uncultured Bacteroidota bacterium | reverse complement strand
ATTTTGGGCGGAAAAAACACCATTGATAAAATAGCCTCGCTGGAGGATGAGGGCAAAAAGCGGGCTGAGTACAGCAAATTATTCTGGGATAATGCGTTTCAGATTGTTAAATCTGTGGATGATGTTACCGGATGGGATGTGGTGGCTTACGGTTCGGATTTTGACGGCACCATAACTCATATGGAGCCATATGAATCGTCTGGCAAACTGCCTTTGTTTCAAGAGGACCTTATCAATTACCTGGAAGAAAACGAATACCGGAAAGAGTTGTGGTATGGGTTTACCCCCCGGCAGTTGGTGCATAAAATGATGTATGAAAACGCCATGCAGTTTTACAAGCGGTTTTTTGTGTAGAGACGGTTGAACAGCGTATATGAATAACCGAAAAAGTAAAAAGTGCCATAAACCAGATAATTAATGCCACAGCCTGCGCGGTTAAAAGTGAGTATTTTTATCGCAGTGATTTGGCATAAATGAAGAAAAGCGAAAATATCCCCTCATATAAAATTGCGCAGATAAAAAATGCCGCTATTGAAAAGGATTTTGAGTTTTACCGCTTTGAATACTTTGTAAGCGATATAGACCACCTGAAGCACCCACACCGCCACGATCACTTTGCTATATTTTTTGTAACCCGTGGCACGGGACACCACGTAATAGATTTTCAGGATTATGAGCTAAAACCACAACGGCTTTTTTTAATTGCCCCGGGACAGGTACATGCCTGGAAATCTTTTGAAGGTGTAAGGGGCTTTGTAATCCTGTTTACCAAGGAGTTTTTTTCCCTCACACTGCAGTACCAGGAACTGCGTGCCTACTTGTTTTTCAACACTGCATATCAGCACACCTTCCTTGACTTAGAAAAGGAAATAGCCACACATTTGCAGCATCTGTTCAAAAGCATCGAAGCAGAACATATGCACCACCGCAGCTACGGGCAGAATATTATCCGCTCGTATATTAATATACTTTTGTTTGAACTCACCCGTATTTATGAGCAGTCTATTCCTGTTGCAAAAGCGAAAGACGGTGTTAATGAGCAACTAAGAGATTTTGAGGCGCTGGTAAATAAAAATTTCCGCACCCTGCATGCGGTCAGCGATTATGCAAAGCTTTTACATATAACCGCCAATTACCTAAATACCATCTGCAAAAAGCGCAAAGGCAAGCCAGCCGGAGAGTTAATCCGGGACAGGATGATGCTGGAGGCCAAACGCCTGCTTACCCACTCGGACAGCACCATAGCACAAATAGCATACGACCTCAACTTTGAAGACAACAGCTACTTTGGCAGGTTTTTTAAAAAGTACAGTGGCCTTACGCCGGCTGCATTCCGCAATGAAATAAAAAAGGAAACGCTTACACACTGGTAATTGCCAAAAAAGGTAAAAGCGTAAAAAGTGCCACACATCAAATAATAAATGCCATGTGGCCTGTAAATAGTCCCATAGCTTTGCCCTGTGTTAGAACGAAATAGTTTCTAATCTAAATAATACCAGCAGCTATGAAAGCATTTAAAATTCTTATCGCCTTTATTATTCTATCTGCATTTTCCTCCTGTGTAACTTCCAAAAAATTCAATGCTTTAAACTCTGCATACAAAAAATCGGCGGATGCGGATAAGAATTGCGAAGAGGCATTAAGGTCGGCGCAGGCTGAGAAAGACCAGTTGGCCAGCCGCGCTACCAATTTAATGGCAGAGGTGGATGACCTGAAAAGGCAATTAGACCATGCAACGCAAAACACCGCGCAAGTACTTACAACCCTGCAGGACCTTTCTGTTATGTCGGGTAAGCAGGCTGAAAGCGTGAAACAATCATTACAAACCATTGGCGAGAAAGATTCCTATATCCAGGGGCTGCAATCAGCCATGGCCCGCAAGGACTCGTTGAATATGGCGCTTGTAATGAACCTGAAAGGCGCGTTGAATGATATTAACGATAAGGATATCAATATTAAGGTAGAGAAAGGAGTAGTATATATTGATATATCAGACAAACTGTTGTTTAACAGCGGAAAATACAATGTTACTGATGCGGCTAAAAAAGTTTTGGGAAAGGTAGCTAAAGTGCTGAACGCGTATCCGGACATGGAATTTATGGTAGAAGGCCACACTGACAATGTTCCCATACATACGGATTGTATGGCTGACAATTGGGACCTGAGTACCAAACGCGCAACCTCCGTAATAAGAATCCTCCAGACTCAGTATAACATCAGGCCGGAAAGAATGTCGGCTGCGGGAAGAAGCGAGTATATCCCCCTCGCTTCGAATAATGATAAAGAGGGCCGTGCGTTAAACCGCCGCACCCGCATTATCATATTACCGCAGCTTGACCAATTCTTTAAGTTGCTCGTTAAAAAATAACAGTAACACATCGTTCTTTTCATCGGATTTTGTTTTTATGGGTGATGGAAAGGGGCTTCGGCCCCTTTCTTTTTTTAGTGCTATCTGCAAAACCCAAGGCCCCGCATCCTGGCAGGATTAAATAATTCTAACCATAATTGAATCGGGCAAGCAAGTTTTAATTTAAGCTTAAATTACACGGGCTTAAAAAACCAACAATGAAGAATTTGCAAAATATACATCCCATTGTTTTTATTCTGATTGCTACCATTTTTGAAGTTAGCGGCGATGCTGTGATAAGAACTGCCATTTATAAAAATACCGGCATGGTCCGAATTGGCCTGATGTTAACCGGTGCGGTTCTGTTATTTGTATACGGCATCTCTATTAATCTTGCTCCGGTAGAATTTGGTCAGGTGGTGGGATTGTATATAGCCACGCTGTTTATTGTTTGGCAGTTAATCAATTTTATAGCTTTTAGAGCTGTACCTGGCTTGCCTGTAATCACAGGCGGTTTGCTTATAGTAACCGGAGGCCTTATCATTACTTTTTGGAAAGGTTAGTAATGATAACATATGGTCGGCTGTATTATTTAAAAAACTTCCACGGCCTGTAGAGCTTATGCCTGGCCTTTGAGCTGATGGAGGTTTCGATATCGTGCATTTCACCGCCAACATTTACTTGCACGCTGGCAGTCTTTTTCATGGAAAGAATTTGTGATGGATAAATGCTCCGGTGGCCGGTCATTAAAAAAGCAATAACGCAACTGATGGCAGCATAGGGTGCAACCGTTGGGCCGAAAAGTTCAAGTCCCATAATGCTTGCGGCAATTGGGGTATTTGCTGCACCGGAAAGTAAGCTTACCATGCCTATAGCAGCAAAAGTGGCGTTGTCTACATGTAGCAGCTGGGCGAAAAAGCTACCTGCGGTTACACCGATAAAAAACATGGGCGTTACTACTCCGCCACTGCCACCAAAGCTCAGGGTTATAATTGTGAATAGCATTTTAAAAAGAAAATCGTACCAAAAGGCGTATTCCTGTCCGTTTAATTCTCTTTCAATCGTCCCGACTCCCAGGCCGGCGTATTTATCTGATAAAAGAAATATAAGGGCTGCCAATGCTATGCCGCCCACAACGTTGCGCAGATACTCGTTTACGTTCCATTTGGCAACCAGGGCCTCTACCAGTCTGAAAGCTTCAATAAACAGAAAAGAAACCGAGCCGAAAAATATTCCGGCTAATACCACGATCAGAAAAAACGAATTAGAGAAGACAGGTATAAAAGTAAGGTGGCTGTGAAAATAGCTGATGCCGAAGCTGACGCAAATCTGATAGGCAATAATACCTGAAATAAAAGACGGCAGCATTACATCATACATAATAGCCCCTACATAAAGTACTTCTAAACCAAAAATGGCGCCGGATATTGGGGTGCCAAAAACGGCAGCAAAGCCTGCACTGATGCCACATATAACCAGCTTCCGGCGGTCGGCATCTTTCAACCTGAAAATATCTGAAAAGAGAGAAGCAAGGCCAGCACCTATTTGCCCGCTGGGGCCTTCTTTACCTACAGAGCCGCCACTGGCTATAGTTAGGATAGTAGTGAACAGCTTAACCGGAATTACGGATACCTGTATTTTGCCTGAACGCTTGTGCACCGCTTCAATTACCTTTTCGGTTCCATGGCCTTTACTTTGAGGCGCCAGGTAATTGATGACCGCCGTGCACACCAAAAAAGTTATAGGCAGGGACAAATAGTAATATTGAAAATGGGAGGTAAATACCGAGGAATAGCCAAGTATTTTAAGGAAAAGTGTAGTAGAAAGCCCTACTAATATACCAATGATAACTGCAAGAAATATCCATTTTACAATGCTTACAAAAAAGGTAGTCTGCTCTTCGAATCTTTCGTTCATACGGATTACATAACTTCATTTAACCCTCCCGGATTAATAAAATTACCCCCTGTGGCAAATATAACAAAGCTATTCTGCATTACGTGCTTTAATGAAGAGTAAATACCCGCCAAAGTTTCCTGAAAGCTACCTGTGCAGGACGGAATTAATGTTTCTTTATGCGGGTGCGATTAATATATATTTGGTCTCTATAATTCCGGATATGATGAGAAAGAACATTGTGATACTTTTAACTGCATTGGTGGTTCAGTTAAGTTGCTATGCCCAAAATAGAAATGTGCTGTTTGAGGGTATTCCGGTTTTTCACGGGGCACAGGTGGTGGGGAATTATCCTAACACGCCTTTTATTTTTACAGTACCGGCCTCGGGTGAGCGCCCTATCACTTTTACCGCCAAAAACCTGCCACAGGGTTTAGTTTTAGATGCTTCAACGGGTATAATTACCGGTAATATTGTTACACCCGGCGAGTATAAATTAAAAGTAGCTGCCAGTAATGCCAAAGGAAAATCGGAAGAAGATTTGAAAATTGTTATTGGCGAAACGTTGTGCCTAACACCGGCTATGGGTTGGAACAGCTGGAATGTTTTTACTAAAACGCTGGACGAACAAATGGTTATTGACATGGCCGATGCCATGGTAAAAACCGGTATGCGCGACCTGGGTTACCAGTATATTGATATGGACGATTTCTGGCATGCAGACACACGCGATAGCCTCGGACGACCAGTGCCCGACGCTCAGAAGTTTCCGCATGGAATGAAATATCTGTCGGACTATGTTCATTCAAAAGGATTGAAACTGGGTATTTACTCATGCGCGGGTAATATGACCTGCGGCAGAAGGTTTGGGGGGTATACATACGAGGAAATAGATGCCAAAGCTTACGCAGAATGGGGAATTGATTTATTGAAATATGATTACTGCTACGCGCCGCCTACAACAAAAACTGCGTTTGAGCGATATTCAAAAATGGGAAATGCGCTGAAGCATTCGGGCCGCTCAATAGTATTTAGCATATGCGAATGGGGATTTCGTCATCCCTGGAAGTGGGGGCAAAAAGCAGCGGGTTCTTATTGGAGGGTTAGCCCCGACATTATGGACCAGTGGAAATTTCCAAGTATCTGGGTTTTTAGTATGAAAGCAATTTTAAACCGCGAAGAGCATTTATGGAAATATGCCGGCCCTGGCCACTGGAACGACCCTGATATGCTGATTGTAGGTAATTATGGCAAAGGACTGGCCACCGGTGGTAACGGATTGTATAAAGGTATGACTGATCCGGAGTATCAAACCCATTTTAGTTTGTGGTGCATGTTCAGCGCACCGCTTTTGGCCAGTAATGACCTGAGAAGTATGAACGAGCCTACTGCAAACATATTGACCAACGCCGAAATGCTTGCCATTGACCAGGACATGCTGGGCGAGCAGGCTAAACCCATTTATAAGATGGGCGGCATACGGGTTTATTTGAAACATTTAAGCAATGGTTCGCTGGCGGTAGCCGTTTTGAATACCAGCGGCAGCGAAAAGAAATTTGACCTGAAGGCATCGCTGTTAGGATTACAGGATGCCTGTGTTGCGCATGATGTTTGGAAACATGCAGATATAGGAACCTTGAAAGATAAATTGCCGCTTATGATTCAATCGCATGAAACGATTGTGCTTACTCTGAGTAAGTAAGGGCCGGCAATTGTTAAGCACCAACCAGTTGGGTAGCTATATGTATAGGATTGCTCATTACTTTATGTACGGGGCATTTGTTTGCAATTTCAATCAAATGGTTACGTTCAGCGTCGGTAAGTGCACCGGTAAATTCTATCTGACGTGTAATGTTAGTTACATTCTTTGCCTCATCGCGTTCAAAACTTAGGTTAACTTTTATTTCTTCTAAGTTTATTTGTTTTCTATCTGCGTACATTCTAACAGTAACGCAGGTACATGCGCCAAGGGAGGCAATAAATAATTCGAAAGGATTAAAGCCTTCGTCCTTCCCGCCTTTGTCCTCTCCTTCATCGGCTATTACCGTATTCTTACCGGCTTTAATAGTTACTTTATAATGGTCGCGGCCTATGTGGGCGTTTGCAATGGTTGCCATGTTGTTTTTATTTTCTGTGCTAATGTACAATCAATTTTTGAACAGGCACTTTCACTTGATACCCGTATAATACAAACAGCCGGTTTGGCACGGAGAAAAATACATAAAAGTACAAAAATGCATTTATGTATTTCCCGGCCGTTAACTGCGTGCGAAACCGCTGTTCTATAAAAAGAAATCGCCGTGAATATAACTTCACAGCGACCTCTTCATTTAACCCATATTTAAAACATAAAACTTATACTAAAGTTTAAAGGCTTATGCCTGTTTAATTAATTGCGCATCTATTTGCAGTTTAATTTCTTCGCCTAATAAAACGCCGCCGGTTTCCAATGGGGCATTAAAGTTTAAGCCAAAATCGGTACGGTTAATTTTTCCGGTAATTTCAAAACCAGCTTTGGTATTGTTATAAGGGTCTTTTGCAAGGCCGGCAAATTCCACATCCAATGTTACAGGCTTGGTAACCTCGCGAACGGTTAGGTTACCAGTAAGGGCATATCTGCTGCCACTTACTTTTTCAAGTTTGCTGCTTTCGAATTTTATATGCGGAAACTTAGCCACATCGAAAAAATCGGGTGATTGCAGGTGGCCATCGCGCTGCGGTTGCCCGGTGTTTACCGAAGCTGCTTCAGCTGTAAAGCTGATTTTTGCGTTTACAAAATCATCTCCTTCGGCTTCAACGCTGCCGGTGAACTTGTCGAATTTACCCGCTACGTTGGTAATCATTAAGTGTTTTACCTTAAATCCGATTTCTGAGTGTGCGCCATCAATGGCCCATTTTGTTGCTGCTTGTGTTGACATTTTTTTAATTTTTTGAGATTAATGAATGAAATTTATTTTAATGCTTTGAATACAGTAGAACAGTGATTATGTCAGACCATCGGAACATCTATAATCAGCAATTCGGCATCGCTGTTTATTTTTATTTCGGCTTTTTCCAAATCCCATAAGCCGATTGCATCGCGCTTTTTAAGCGTTTCGCCGGCCACCTCCACTTCGCCGGTAATTACCATCAGGTAAAGGCCGTTTCCTTTTAACTTAGGGGCATAGCTTACATCGCTTCCTTTTGAAAAATCGCCACGTACGAACCATACATCCTGATTAACCCACATAGAACCATCTTCCTTATCTGGCGAAACAAGTACCTGAAACTTTCCTTTGCGGTCGACAGCCGGAAATGTTTTTTGGTCGTACCTGGGCTCAATGTTTCTTACCTTAGGGAACACCCATATTTGAAATAAGTTTAGAAACTCAGTTGCTGATGCATTAAACTCTGAATGCACAATGCCGGTTCCGGCACTCATAATCTGAACATCCCCTGCATTAATAACGCCCTGGTTGCCCATGCTGTCGCCGTGCTTAACCGCCCCTGATAATGGTATGGTTACTATTTCCATATTATCATGCGGGTGTTTACCAAAGCCCATGCCCGGGGCAATACTGTCGTCATTAAATACTCTTAACTCTCCAAAATGCACTTTGCCTGGGTCGTGATAATTAGCAAAGCTGAATGAGTGATGGGCTTTCAACCATCCGTGATCTGCGTAGCCTCTTTCTTCGGCCCGGTGAATGATCTTTTTCATAATGAATCCTTTTTTTGATTTCGATAACAAAAGTAAATACAATTATTGTATCTACAACTATTAATTCATTTTTTTTAAGCGTTTTAACATTTTTCTCAATGTTAAGTCGATTTTGCCGCTTGCTAACGGCTTTGAGCAACTTCGGTTATGGGCTGTTGGTCTCTTAGCGAATCTAAAATACGGTTTAGCTCGGCCACCTCTGCCTCACTCAGGCTTTTAACTGATTTCATCCATTCCTGGCAGCCATTGTCAATGGCGGTAAGCGAGCCAAGGCCTGCTTCCGTAATCATGATATCCACCTGACGGCGGTTATTGGGGCATATTTCCCTTTTTACCAAGCCTTTTTGCCTCAGTTTTTCTACTAAACGCGTTGCGTTGCTTGATTTGTCCAACATACGGGCAGATATATCATTCAACATCATGGGTTTTGGGTAAGAGCCCCGAAGGATGCGCAATACGTTAAACTGTTCGGGCGTAACACCATATTCTTTCAGGCGGGCGGCATTTAAATTATAAAGCCAGCTGCTGGTAAAAAATATATTGATAATTGCCTTGTCGTACTCACTGGCAAACCCTCTTTGCTGCATAATTTCATCTTCTAACTTCATATCGTTAAAGTTTCGATGCAAAGGTAGAGATAATTATTGTAGATACAAATATTACAAATGCCCCTCACCCCGCCCTCTCCAAAGGAGAGGGTTATAATACCTTCAGGGAGTGAGCTTATGCCTATAGGTTGCTTTACTTATTTGGCTGCGGAGTCGTCCTTAAATAGGGCTTAATGCGCGTGTGCCCTTTAGGGAATTTAGCAGGAATATCCTCATCCTTTACAGCCGGCACTATAACTACATCTTCGCCGCTTTTCCAATCGGCTGGTGTGGCAACGGAATAGTTAGCTGTTAGTTGAAGGCTATCAATTACGCGGAGCAACTCAACAAAATTACGCCCGGTGCTTGCGGGATAGGTAAGCGTAAGCTTAACCTTTTTATCGGGGCCGATAACAAATACCGAACGCACGGTAAAGTTCTCGCTGGCGTTTGGGTGTATCATATCATATAACAGGGCAACCTTCTTTTCCGGGTCGGCAATCAATGGAAAATTAACGGTTGTGTTTTGTGTTTCGTTAATGTCCTTAATCCACTCGTGGTGTTTGCCAATCGGGTCAACACTTAATGCAGCAATTTTTACGTTGCGCTTGGCAAATTCATCTTTATACTTTGCAGCGGCACCTAATTCGGTGGTGCAAACCGGAGTAAAATCAGCAGGGTGCGAAAACAGAACACCCCAGCCGTTGCCCAGCCATTCGTGAAAATGGATTGTTCCTTCGCTGCTTTCAGCGGTAAAATCGGGGGCTATGTCCCCAAGTCTTAAAGTAGCCATGGTTATTAGTTTTAGTGTTTAATTTTTACGAAGGTAGAATAATCTATTAAATTGGTAGAGTAAAAGAAAAGTTAAAGAAATGTAGTGAGATTATAGATACAATGCATTAAGAGATAGTCAGCATGTCTATCGTTGAGGGATCACTTTTTAGCTCCTTTGCAACATTAATCATTGCTTTATTGTCAAACTGAATGTAATTAGACATCCTTTGTCCTAAAGACTTATAAATGCCTTTTATTACTTTATAAATAATAACCTGTAATAACGAAACGATAGCATACCTTGTCCAGGTAATAATAACCCAACTTGGCTTGTCATTTACTTTACCAGTACATATAAGATGTGCATAGCTTGCAAAAGAGCATAAGTTTGCCATCCCTTTTACAAATGTACCTCCCATAAAAAACTTCTTTCCCTTTATATTGATTTTTTGACGAACGCTATTCCATATAAATATGTTATCAAAAAAATCAGTGCAGTCATCTTGTATCCAGAAGCCGGCAAGTTCACACACCTCATGGCCATTATTTAAAAACACCATTAAAGTCTCCCTTAGCTCTGAAGGGGTAAATATTTCTATACTTCTGAATGGAGCATTTATACCGATTATAAATCCTGCCACCTGCTGACCGTTTTTGTAGAACCCATATACAAGATTATTACTTAAATACTCCAATGGAACTACCGGAGTACCAACCTCTAAAGATGACCCGATCTTTTTATACTTTTCTGAGTAACTTAATAAATCAGTCTTGTGACTAAGTAATCGTATTTTCATTTTCTTAAATAAGATTATAGCCTGGAAGGAACATACCGGTATTGTGTTTATACTCTTTGTACAAATTCCCCTTGCTACTTTGCAACCACTGCCGCTCCTCCTCTTTAGCAGCGCGGTAATAAATAAACAGCATCGAAAAGAATGTAACAAATAATAAATAACAACCGGATGATAAAGTACCGCCCAACCACGTTAAAAGATACGAAGTGTAAAAAGGATGGCGTATAAACCTGTATGGCCCTGATATATTCAGAGGCGTGCATATCTCTCCTGAATAAGCTACCGATGGTGCTTTATTAAAAGAGTAGAAACTCCAAAAAAATAACACTATGGCAAACGATAATAATATGATCCCTAAACAATATACGTAAGGGGGGGTAGCGGATTAAATAAAGCAGCGATTAAATGCGCAAATACATAAGGCATGCCTGCAATTTTTATAAACTGAAGCTCCCACCGTTTCACTTCAAGTGTTTTTTTAAACCACCATATCAATGCCCAAGTCATTGAACCAAATTGAACAACTTCTAACAAAACGATAACTAGTCTTTGACAGAGTTGCATTGTTTTTTAGATTATAAATTTCAAAGACAAGTATAATGAAATTATTTATAACTATTCTTCCGGTTTCCAAACTGTCCTACGTAACACCATCGGGGATTTACGCAAAAATCAATCTTCCCTTTGGAACAGGGATAGGGCGGTTTAACGTTTGGGCAGTCTCTATCCATTCATCAATTACTGATTGTATACTTTTTAATGCGGCGGCATAAGTTTTTCCATCAGCCATACAACCTGGTAACTCAGGAACTTCTGCTATAAATGCAGCATCAGTTTCACTCCAATAGATAATTATTTCATATTTATAGTTCATACCGATTGAATTGTCTAGTTAATAAATCTATACTTAATCAAGAGTTCCCTAACCTGCTTTACCTGATATGGTTTAGCTTTACCCGATTCTCCTTCCTGCAAATTAATAATTTCAGGCACCCCATCTTTGTAAAAAAATGTGATGCCCACCTTTTATTCTATTGCTGAACCCAAAAGTTTCTAATATCCTGACTAAATCTGCGAAACTGAAATTCTTATCACCATTACCACTCAATAATTTGAAGAGTAGCTTTTCGAATTTACTCATATCCGAAGATAATTAATTCTGTATAGAATAAAGTATTTCCTGATGCAGGAGTTATGAATAAATACGGTCAATCACATCCTTGTATTTCTCCAACACCACCTTCCTCTTTATCTTGGTAGTTGGCGTTAACTCTCCTCCTTCTATAGTCCATTCCTTTGGCATCAGTTCAAACTTTTTAATGGTTTCCCACTGGCCAAAATTTTTGTTCTTCTCATCAATGGCGCTTTTAAAAAGTTTAAGTACTTCAGGGTTCTTCACCATTTCATCGGGAGTGGTAGCATGGACGCTGTTTTTAAGGCACCATTCTGAAAGGTTGAGGAAGTTAGGTACTATCAGGGCCGAAACAAAATTGCGGTTTTCGCCCACAGCCATAATCTGCTCTATATAAGGAATTTCCTTCATTTTGTTTTCAATCTGCTGCGGCGAAATGTATTTGCCACCAGAGGTTTTAAATAACTCTTTTACGCGGTCGGTAATTTTTAAATATTTACCGCCCCGGTAATCCACCCAGGTTCCAACATCGCCTGTGCGAAGCCATCCGTCTACAACTGTTTCAGCAGTCAGGTCGGGGCGTTTATAATAGCCCATCATAATGTTGGGGCCTTTGGCAAGTATCTCTCCATCTCCTTCGGCCATTCCTTCGCGATGCTCTAATTGCACGGTAACTCCTTCAATAGTCATACCTACGGTGCCAAAGCATATTTTATTCAGGTCGAAAGGATTTACGGTAATAACCGGCGATGATTCCGTTTGGCCGTAACCTTCCATAATAGGAATACCTGCACAGGTAAATACACGGGCCAATAACGGATTAAGCGCTGCAGCACCTGCGCAAATACCTTCGCACTGGCCGCCCAGGGCTTCGCGCCACTTTACGTAAATAAGTTTGTCGTAAACCGCCTTCTTTAATTTATCGGCCAGGCTTAATGGTTTAGACACATCGTAATTTCTGGCAAATTCAAGCGCATTGGCATACAGGTTTTTTTTCCAGCCGGTCAGGCTGGCACCTGCGCCTTCTAATTTGATGTAAACTTTTTCAAGCAGGCGTGGCACGGTGGTAAAAAAGTGAGGGTGTACCTCTTTTAAGTTATCCGTAAGTTTATCAATACTTTCGGCATAGTAAACCGATACGCCGTGCATCATGTACACATATACCACTACACGCTCAAAAATATGGCACAGGGGTAAAAAGCTAAGCACCTGCTTTGAGGGGTCAAGGGGCAAAAGTGGCGATACGCCCTTTATGTTGCTTACGATATTGTTGTGCGATAGCATTACGCCTTTTGGGTTACCAGTGGTGCCCGAGGTGTAAATAATGGTAGCTAAGGTTTCTGGTTTTACAGATGCCTTAATCTGTTCTACCTGTTGCAAATCTCCCCCATCCGCAAGTGCAAGAAATTCGCTGAAATGTTTGCAGCCTTCTACTTTATCGAAACTGTAAATTTCTATCAGTGACGGAACTTCGCTTTTGATGCTGGAGATTTTGGCAAACAGGTTTTTATCAGATACAAAAGCATATTTAATTTCGGCGTCGTTAAAAATGAATTTGTACTCGTGCTCGCTGATGGTAGGGTAAACCGGCACATTAACAGCGCCCACCTGTAACATGCCAATGTCAGTAATGTTCCATTCGGGGCGGTTGTTTGATACGGTTGCAATTTTATCAGCAGGTTTAACGCCCAGCTTTAAAAGTGCGAGGCTTACTTTATTGGCCTGATCAATAATCTGACGGGTTGAGAATTTTACCCATTGCCCGTTTAATTTCTCCGCAAAGGCAACATCCTGCGGATAGTTTTCTTCCTGGTAATGGATAATGTCGAAGAGGCGTGTAAAATCTTGCATAACGTGGGGCTTTAAAATTTAGTTGGGATTGACAGTAAATATATGAAAACGGGCGAAGTACCAAATTGACACCGCCTTGCTAAATTTATATGTTTCCGATAGGTGGTGCGGCCATAGACTTTCCTTTATGCATACCGCCAAAGTTTACTACCAGCTGCACCGTAAAAGACCGCGGAGAGTCAGGCCGGGCAACCCTGAAAACTGTATAGCTATTCAGCACGTTCTTAACCAAAAAATTAAGGCCGAGGTTCCGGTTGAAATCGTAACCTGTTCTTAGGTCCCAGGTAGCCTGACCCTTGTTTCTGGTTTGTTGCCTGTATTGGTCAACACCGGGTATAAAAACAGCAAAAACTTCATCCACCTGGCTCATGTATCCATAGTACTTCAGAGAAGAACCCAGGTGCACCTTTCTGTATAAAATAAAATCAATATCAGCCTTTAACTGTTGTGGATTCCGGTATTTAAGCATCCCGGCCGTTTCCTTATTCCATGAATAATCATCAACGTAGGTTTTAAGTGTGTAATGGGTAAATGCATTTTTAAGGAAAGTGCCTAAGTTATTATTATACTGGTCGGCAGGGTCATTTAAATCGACCCCATAAAAGTATGTGTAGCCCATTAAAGTAACTACGTCAACATTGGGTGTCAGGTGCCCCTCGCCATAAAGCGTAAGCTCCCAGCCAAAAATCCGGGCCTTTGCTATATTCTGCGATTGAAAGTAAGGGGTTATAGTATTATTAACGTCTGCAATATTAAACACAAACTCAATCATATCTTTAAACTGGGTGTAAAACACCGATGCATCAAAATACCCTAACCAGTTTCCGATTTTTAAGCTGCGTTTATAACCCAGTTCTGTTGTATAACCCCGCTCTGGTAATAAAGAGGTATTGGGTATTATTTCAACCCCTCCCAGGCTATATTGTATAAACCTTTCGGCAATACTGGGTTGCCTGAAGGCCTGCCCAAAAGATAATCTTAAATAGTTAAACTTCCGTATCTCAAAGCTGGCCCCGGCGCTAAAAACCGGAACGGTGGGATAAAATACGCTGTCTTCATGTACGTATTCTTCGCGCGCACCGGCATTTAATGTTAAAAACTTATAGTTCAGTTGTGCGCTTACAAAAGCTCCGCCATAATCACCATCATGTGTTCCCAAAACACCATCAATAACTTTATAATGTTCATTATCGGCCCCGGCTAACAGCCTTACTAATTTTCCAAAATCGTGCCTGAAATGGTAATAAACCGAGTTGATCCAAAAACCACTTACCCCACCCAGGTTTGACTGGCGGTAAACGCGGTAAAAGATTTTGTGTTCGTTGCCTTTTTTATCAATGTATTTAAACTTGGGATCAATATAAGCGAAGAACCAGCGCTCATCAATGTTAACACCCGATGCAGGAATATATGGGTGTCCGGCATCCTGCCAATAAAACTGAAATCCATTGTTATCGTACAGGCAACTGGCTTCTAACTCCAGGGTTAATCGTTGAAGCTTACGCGGATGCCAGCGCAACTTACCGCTAAACCGGGTGTAATAATCGTAATCGCCCTGCAAATAGCTTTGCGAGCCTTTCAACATGCCGCTGGTTACCAGGTCAAAGTCACCGAATTTCTGGCTATGCAAATAACTCATGCCGGCGGTGTTTGGGTTCTGGAAAAACTTTCCGTCGCGTTTCCACCATTTAAAAGAATCGACAGGGGGCTTGCCTATCCCTTCATAAAATACGGTAAACCTGGTAATAGGCGTATCGCGTGCATATGCAGTGGTAACATTTAAAACCCCGTTAAGAGCCGATGCCCCGTATTGTACACTGGATGCGCCCTTTACCATTTCCATTTGTTCCACATTTTCAATGGGTACAAATGGCCATTTAATATCCTGGCGGTCGGCGGTCATTAAGGGAATTTCATCAATTACCAATTCAACCCTGCTACCAGCCCCATAAGCATAGCCGCTTCCGCCCCGCACACTGATTGAACCATCAAGCACGGTTACCCCCGGTATCTTGGTAACCGCATCCTCCATATTTGTAATGTTATTGGCCTCCAGCATGCGCGGTTTTATCACATCCACCGACTGGGTTATCTTCTGAATTTTTTCCCCTACTTTGTTTTCAGTAACAACTATGGTTTCCAGCTCGGTATTATTGCCGCCTAAAGCAATATCCCTGGTTTTGGTTTGACCCGGCTTTACATTAACATGGATGGTATCCTGTTTCATACCGATGTAACTGATAATCAGTGTAACATCTCCGGGTTCGGTCTCTAATTTGAAATTTCCGCTAATATCGGTTGTGGTGCCGTTAGTGGGTGGCTGAAGCACTGTTGCACCCTCCAAATACTCACCAGTACCGGCATCCTTAATGCTACCTTGTATGGTTGCTTTTTGAGATAATGCTATATGACTAAACGAAACACTTAATAATAAAATGACAAAAAACTGACGCATGGGTAAACACTTTTCTTATCAATAACGGTCGCAATTTAAATAAATATTTTACTGTTCATGAAGTTAGACGAAACGCATGGGCTAAAATTGTAAAAGGCGGGTAAATCGGCAACCGGCCGGTAGGAATCATATTTCTGCCGGTTCCTAACCTGTGATATTGGGTGACCACTACATTTTTATGGCAAAATCTCAAACAGAGATGAAAGGTTTGTCATCATACCAACCTTTTTTAACTTGCGGGTTATTATGGAATTAGAAGACTTCATTAACAAGTTTGCCGGATGTTTTAATCAAACCAGTGCAACAGCAATTAAGCCCGAAACGGAATTCAGAAAATTGGATGAATGGGGATCGATGATGGCGCTTATAGTTATTGCCATGATAGATGCCGACTTTGGTAAAACCATAACGAGCGAAGACCTGAAAAACGCCGGAACTATTGCTTCGCTTTTTGAAATAGTGAAAAACAAATAACGCATGGCTGTTTTTAGCGTGCCCAACATACAGGTAAAAGGCATTTCGGCTGCGGTTCCCAAACAGGTTGAAGATAATAATGACTTTGCATTGTTAACGGAAACTGATCGTGCGTTATTTATAAAGACAGTTGGCATCAGATACCGCAGAATAGCCCCCGCAGGTGTTACAGCTTCAGACCTTTGTTTGGCAGCGGCTGAAAATCTGCTGGCCGGTTTAAACTGGGGCCGGGATGAAGTAAGGGTGCTTGTTTTTGTTACCCAAACCCCTGATTACATAATACCCAACACGGCTTCACTGTTGCAGGAAAAACTGGGCCTTTCTAAAACCTGCATTGCTTTTGATGTTAACCTGGGCTGCTCGGGTTATGTGTACGGATTATCCATTACAGGCGGGTTGTTGCAAAATATGCCAGGAGCAAAGGCCCTTTTGCTGGTGGGGGATATTTCTACCGCTACCATTTCGATGCGGGATAAGAGCACCGCCCCGCTATTTTCAGATGCCGGTACTGCTACTGCACTTGAATATGATAAGGAAGGCGTTATCCATTTTAACCTGCAAACGGATGGTAAAGAATTTGACGATATTATAATACCAGGGGGTGGATACCGGAACCAGTTGAATGAAAAACAGCTGAAATATACCGAATATGAAAAGGGAATTACCAGGAACGACCTGCACATGAAGCTGGATGGCATAAAGATATTCAACTTTGGCCTGCGCGAAGTGGCACCTAATATTGAAAAGCTGCTGCTGGAAAAAGGAATAGATAAAGACAGCATTGACTACTTTGTTTTTCACCAGGCTAATTTGCTGATGCTGGAAAGTATCCGTAAAAAACTGAAAGTAGCGCCTGAGAAGGTGCCATATAGCCTATACGATTATGGCAACACCAGCTCTGCAACCATACCGGTTACTATGGTGTCTGAATTGAGAGAGCAGCTGGAAACAGAGAGAGTAAAATTACTGCTTTCGGGTTTTGGCGTTGGATTATCATGGGGAAGTGCCTATATTGAAACGAAAAATATTATTTGCCCGAAAATGATTGAGATATAGCATGAGGTGGACCCCTGAATACTCGGTAGTAGTGCCGGTTTACAACAGCGAAAGAACGCTGCGTGAATTGTGCGACCGTATTGCGGCCACCTTTGAGAAAATGGGTGCTGATTTTGAGATTGTGCTGGTGAACGATAGCAGCTCGGATGGAAGCTGGGGGGTTATAAGAGAGATTAAAAACGATGAGAATAAACACATAACCGCTATTAGTTTAAGGAAAAACTTTGGCCAGCATAAGGCACTTTTATGCGGCTTTCAGTTCGCTAAAGGGGACTTTATAATTACCATTGATGATGACCTTCAGTTTTTTCCGGAAGACATTGCCGTTTTGGTTGAAGAGGCCCGCAAGAACGATGCAGATATGGTTTACGGGTATTACAAAAACGAGCGCCAGCACAGCAGTATACGTAAAATAGGCAGTGGGTTTGTAGCCATTATGTTTGAGAAGTTTGGGAACACCTCGGGCCAGGGAAGCAGCTTTAAACTGATACGGCGCAGCGTAATTGAAAAAATAAAAGACTATAACCACAGTTTTACTTTTTTAGATGAGATTCTATCGTGGCATACCACCAGCATTGGTTATGCCGAAGTGCACCACGCACCCCGGCGCGAAGGCCAATCGGGGTACAATATTTTTAAGCTGGTGTTGCTTACCCTGAACCTGATTTTTGGTTATACCACCATCCCTTTAAGATTTATGACCTGGTTTGGGCTGGCCTCATTTTGGGTTTGCCTGGTGTTTGTTTGCTATTTTATTTATATGAAGATTACGACCGGTGCGGCGCTTGGATTTACGGCCCTGATAGTTTCCATATTTATGTCCACCGGCCTCATCCTTTTTAGCCTGGGGATTATTGGCGAATACCTGAACCGCCTTTTTGCTTTACAACACAAAAAACCGCCGTACCTTATTCGGGAAGTTTTACGGTAGTAAGGCTATTAATATCATTTAATAAAGATTTTCGGCTTACTTCTTTGTATTCCTTAGCGCTCTTTGCTTCTTTTGTCTCATCCCGCATTAAGCGGGAGCAGTAAATTGTTTTGAATATAAGCAGATGAAAATTACCCGTTACGGCGTTACCCTTGAAAGGCTCCTCCCCGAACAATCCGAAATGGTGCGCAACTGGCGTAACGACCGGAAGATTGCGCAATTTATGTTTTACAAGGGTGAAATAACTGCAGCTATGCAGCAGGAGTGGTTTAAATCAATTGATAACGAGCAGAATTTCTTTTTCGTAATTATATATAATTCGTCACCGGTTGGGCTTATAAATATTTCGTCCATCGACTGGGAAAATAAAACAGCTTACTCCGGACTGTTTATTTACGAAGAAAAATTCTGGGCTACTGATGTACCCGTAATGGCCTCGCTGGCTATGCTGGATGTTTTTTTACTGTTGTTTGGCATACAAACTGTTTTTGCCAAGGTAAAAGGCGATAATAAGGTGGCCCATAAATACAACACATCTCTTGGCTTTAGCCGCACCAAAAAAATAGAACTCGGCCTGGGTTGGGAGTATGCTTTGCAAAAAGAAACTTACCAGCGCGAAACCAAAAACCTGCGCAATGCTGCCATCCGGCTTAAAGGGAATGATACTTTTATTGAGCTTTTAAAGGGAAGCCCGGTAGACGAGTGGATAGCAGAGGGTATGAAGAAGGCGGATAGAGGGGTTGTTGAGGAGTTGGGGGTGACTATGAAATAACTTTTTTATTTCAACCTCTCTAACCACCCAAACCTCACCCCATCAAACCTGTATTTCATCCTCCGCCAAAAACTCTTCCCCTCCATCTCTACCACCTGCTGAGTGCGGAAAGATGGATTTAAAGCCCACTTCATTAAACGCTTGTAAAAAGGTAAAGTGGCATAGGGAAATTTACGGATATCCAATAACGGCTTTAGGCGCGGGTAAATTTTAGTTTCATACTCACGGCGGTTGTGGCCATAATATTCGGGGTTAAGCGGGGGCATAACTTCGCTGCCGATATGGAAGGTGAGGTGCATGTCATCCACCAGTTTCAGCTTTTCGGCAAAGGCTATCAGGTTGTGTACCAGGGCTACTTCGCTGAACGATACGCCTACGCAAATGTTTTCCAGTATCAGTTTATCAAGCAGTTCTCTTTTAAAAATAAAGCAATCGAAACCGGGATGGGGCTTGCCAAATTCGGCATACATTAAAGGCAGCTCTTCAACTTTGTTGTATTTTCCTGAAATGCCCCTGCGGTTAACCAGCAAGGCATCGTAACTACCCTCTTTTAAAACATCATCCACCGTTGCATAAAAATGCGGCATCAGGGTAATATCCATATTGGTGAAAATGAGGTAATCGGCATTGCTGCCATTATACACTGCATTAAACACATCCATCATCAGCGGATATTTGCGGATGGTAGTGAATTTGGCAACGTCCAGCACCGACCGGGTAAGGTCGGGCAGTTTTTTAAAGTAAGGAGGGATTATAGGGTGGTCTTCGGGATATGAAACGGTATAAAGTTCAACCTCAGGCTTGCCTTCACAAAACTCATGCGCCTTTCTGATGGCCTCAAAGGTTATGGGTTGTATAACCGATAACTCGGAGCCGGCCGGGGCGTTTACGGGGTTTATGACGTGTGCAAATTTCATAGATGCTGAAAACAAATCTATTTATAATTCTCCTTCAAAAATGATTGCCTATTTTTGGCTTTATGAGCAATACCGTTTATGACTACAAATTAAAAGACATCAAAGGCCAACCCCTCGACCTTTCTGCTTATAAGGGCAAAAAGATTTTGCTGGTTAACACGGCCTCGGCCTGCGGCCTTACGCCACAATATAAGCAGTTAGAAGAGTTACACGAAAACTTTAAAGATAAGCTGCAGATAATAGGCCTGCCCTGCAACGATTTTGCCGGACAGGAACCGGGCACCGAGCAGGAAATAGCAAACTTTTGCGAGGTAAATTTCGGGGTTTCGTTTCCCCTAACTTCCAAAGTGAAAATTAAGGGAGAGCATCCGGATGCTATCTATGAGTTTCTTACCAAAAAGGAACTAAATGGCTACAGTGATAGCCAGGTAGAATGGAATTTTCAAAAATACCTGCTAGATGAGAGCGGACACCTGATAAACGTTTTCGCCCCACCAGTAGACCCGTTAAGTGATGAAATTTTAAAGGCTATAGAGGACTAAGAAATTTCTTTTGTATTCCCCTTAGCGCTCTTAGCTTATTTGTTGTAAAATTGTATTTGGTTTCAAGTTAAAACAGCATTTAAAATGCAATTTAAAGACGTAGTAGGGCAGCAAGAAGTAAAGCATAAATTAATTGGCATGGTCAACTCGGGCCGGGTGCCCCATGCTATGATGTTATTAGGCCCTGAAGGTAACGGCAACCTTACCCTGGCTTTGGCACTTGCACAATACATTCAATGCGAGAATAAAATGGAGGATGACTCATGCGGTGTTTGTGCCTCATGCACTAAAAATCACAAGTTCATACATCCCGATGTGCATTTTACCTATCCGGTGGTGCCTAAAAAAAGCGGCGACCCGCCTATTAGTACCGATTACATTACCGAGTGGCGCAGCGCCCTTGCTGCCAACCCTTACATGAATGTAAACGAGTGGTTGCAAAGCATACAGGCCGAAAACCGGCAGGGTAATATTACAGTGCGGGAGTGCCACGAGATTATTAAGGGCATGAGTTTGAAAACGTACGAGTCGGAGTATAAAATTCAGATTATATGGCTGGCGGAGTTTTTAAAAGAAGCCGGTAATACGTTGCTTAAAGTAATTGAGGAGCCACCGGCTGATACTATTTTTATTTTGATTGTTGAAAATATTGAAATGGTGCTTAACACCATTATAAGCCGCACACAACTTATAAAAGCAGGCGCCATTGATGATGAAGATATAAAGCAGGTGTTGCTGAAGAAATTTGAAATGGATGAAAATGCAGCCCGGCGCATTGCCCGCATTGCCGATGGTAATTTTAACGCCGCCTTATCTATAGCCGATGGGCAGGAAAGCGATAACGATAAACTACTGCACCGGTGGCTGCAATGCTGTTTTAGTCTTAAACTAAAACCATCGGCCGGTAATGGGCAAAACCTGGTTGACTGGATTGAGGAGTTTGCCAAAATTGGGCGCGAGAACCAGAAAATATTTCTGAAATACGCCTTGTTTTTTTTGCGTGAATGCGCCATGGTTTCCTTTACCGGCCACTCGGAAAAGCTGGAGGGCGAGGAGTTGAAATTTGCAACTGGATTGAGCAAACTGCTAAGCGCTGAACAGTTTGGAACCATTGCTACCATCATCAACCAGCTTTATTACCATATTGAGCGCAACGCCAATCCCAAGATTCTGTTTATGAGCAACTCGTTCAAAATTGCCTCGGTTTTTAAGAATGAGGAGGTGGAGATTGGGATATGAGCTTTGGGCTATGAGCATTGGGCTATGAGCATTGAGCATTGAGCTATGAGTGGTGTGCTTTGAGTTTTGGGTGTCCTACTCATAGCACAAGGCCCACAGCTCAATGCTAAAACCACCCCAAATAATCAATTTTTCTTTTAGCTTCGTCCAGTTGTTTTTATTAACTGTTAAAATACCGGCCCCTTCATCGGGGTTAAGCATATATGGGATGTACTACATGCACAACACCTAAAGATGGGGTGGTAACGGGCTGCCAGAGCAAAGGCGGCTGCACTTCGGGCGGTTGTAACCGCATGAATGTTTACGATTGGTTTGCCGATATTCCTATCTCTTTTAACGAGAACTTTAATATAGTAGAGGTAAGCTTTAAAAAAGGCGCGCGCAAGGGATTTTACCGTAATCCCTCTAACCTGGAAGTGCATAAAGGCCAGTTGGTTGTTGTAGAAGCAGCACAGGGTTATGACGTGGGCGAGGTAAGCTTGCAGGGAGAACTGGTAAAATCGCAAATGAAAAAGCGCAAGGTAACCGAGCGCGATGATACCATCCGTAACATACTGCGAATTGCCAACGAACAGGACACTGCAACCATAGTTGATATACGTGCCAAGGAAAATGAAACCATGGTAAGGGCAAGGGCTATTTCGCGCTCTATGAACCTGGAGATGAAAATTGGTGATATTGAGTTTCAGGGAGATAACAAGAAAGTAACCATTTTCTATACCGCCGATGACCGGGTTGATTTCAGGGAGCTGGTTAAAATATATGCCAAGGAGTTTAAGGTAAAAATTGAAATGCGCCAGATCGGTGCCCGGCAGGAAGCAGGCCGTATTGGCGGCATTGGCACCTGCGGGCGCGAGCTTTGCTGCTCAACCTGGTTAAACGATTTTAAATCGGTTACCACGCAAACGGTGCGTTACCAAAACCTGGCTATTAACACCGATAAACTAAGCGGACAATGCGGACGCTTAAAGTGTTGCCTTAACTACGAGCTGGACACGTATAACGATGCCCTCCGCAATTTCCCTAAACACGCCGATAGAATTGAAACCGAAGAGGGCACTGCTTATTTAAAGAAGACCGAAATCCTTAAAAAGCAGATGTGGTACGAGTTTGATGCGCAACGCGGAGTTTTTTTTAAGCTGGATATACAGGATGTAAAGGACCTGATATTTATGAACAAAGGTGGCAAAAAACCCAAGAGCCTGGAAGACTTTGCCATTGTTGATGAAGTGAAGGTGGACGAATCGAAACACGAGGATTTAGTGGGGCAGGTAACCATTGCCACGCTGGAAGAGAAAGAGCGCAAAAAACGCCGGAGTGGGGGCAAGGGACATCATGGCGGGCATGGCAAGGGTAACCAAAACAGGAAAAAATAGCCATGGGCAAGGGTTTTAAGTTGGGATTTTTTTTGCTGCTTGCCGCATTGTCTTTTACCAGCTGCGACAAAGCGCGGGTGTTTGAAGAGAACCAGCAGGTTACCGGTTACAAGTGGAAATACGAGGACGCCAAAACCTTTGTAGCCGAAATAAAAGACACCAACCAGCACTATAATTTATACATCAACGTACGCCATTCGTTTCAGTTTGACTGGCGCAATGCCTGGGTAAAGATTACAACCACCTTCCCCGATGGTAAGAGTTTTGACAAACGCGTAAACCTTGTTTTATCAGAACCCGATGGCCGCTGGCTGGGCGATTGCCTGGGCGATAACTGCGATATGCAGGTGCAGATACAGCAAAATGCCATTTTCCCCCAGCCCGGCAAATACACCTTTAAAATAGCGCAGGACATGCGCGTTAACCCGCTGGTTGCCGTAAAAAGCGTGGGGATGAGGATTGAGAAAGCAGCCCCCTAAATCCCCCGAAGGGGGACTTAATGCAACTTCCGGGCTTTTGGTTATTTTACTGCTATATAGGAGGTGATTACACTCTTTTTTTTGTAAATTTAATTGACAAGTACTATAAACAATAACTATGGGACTGATAAGAGAGCCTAAAGAGGTAGATTTTTATGTTGACCCCCGGCCATTAACTAAAACGGAGGAAAAGGCTATTTCTGAATTTATTAAGGCCGATAAGCTTAAACAGGCAAACATAATGGCACGAAAGGCAAAAACACGGGCTAAAGTATAGCAGGGTGAGTTATTATTTATGAATGCTGATTTATGAATTATGAATTAAAACCCGGGTGTGGGGAAAAGGCAACGAGCAGGGATGCAAATACAATAGCCGGAGGCTACAAAACATAATAGAGCGAAGCGAGACGCATTCGCTCAAATACATAAGCTTCGCGCAAATGGGCAGAGAGGACATTGAAGTAAGATTAAAAGATAACGCAGCGGTTAACTGGTGTTCAATAGCAACTGAATTAACAGGCACAACATGGAATTATGTAAAAGTGCTTCAAAACGAATATGAAGGGCTGCACCCTTCAAGTTTTGAGGAAATAATTAACGGCCTAAATCCGCCTACATTATTTGATGGCTTATGACCAATAATTTAATACATCTTACGGATTCAGACTTAGATAGGCCTCTTTATCGCATATTTGGTTTTGCGCGATTTGTAGAAGTTTTTGAAGAAAAGCAATTGACGTTAGTCAAGCCTAAAAAGTGGGATGATCCCTTTGAAAATTTCATTCTAAACTCAACAGGAATTCTTCCAGATGGAATGGAGTTTCAATTTGGATCTCGTGATGCTTTCTATGGTCAATGCTGGACTCTAACCAAAACAGTGTACGCCATTGGTAAAACAACACTTGCCCAAACCTATGCGCTTTTATTTTAAATAATAATGGCTTATTTTTATTTCCATGCGAAAGAAAAGACCCGCCTTGACAACATCGGAAATAATGGCAGCGCCGGAGCATTTCCACGTTAAACATTTTGATGTTAGTCAACTTCACGTCACTTATGGCGAGGTAAGGGAAATTTTTGAATCTCCTTTGGAGCGGCGAGCGATTAATTATCCGGTTGGGATTGCTGATGTCACGGATGATGAATGGAAAAAATACAAAGACGAAATATTAGTACTGAACAGGGGAATTTTAGAAAGTTGCAGAGACCGGGCTGGTGTTTATGGTCTTTACACAACACTGCCAAATAGCGAACCTCAACTTCAATATGTTGGGCAGACTATCGATAAGACATCGCTTATGCGGATGATTAACCATCTTGTTCAAAAACATCAAAATACAGGTGCCAAATTAGCCGCTGTAAGGAAGGCCGTTTTAAATAAAGAAAAAATTGAGTTGGTTTTTGTTGAGATAACGCCTAAAGAACTACGTGAATACATTGAACATCGTCTTATCAAAGATCTGGAACCTAAATGGAATAGAAAAGGGAAGTAGTTTTAAACCGGTGCCCTGACTGCGGTAATTGCATTTGCTAATATACCCTAAATACCGTCTTACGCCCTTTCAGGGCTGCATAAAATTAATTTCATATACACAGGGCTGAAACCCTGTGCTGATGTATTACGCCGCTTTCAGGGCTTAAAGGCAAAACAGCCAACCGGTCCTTTTATTTTAACGAGGATTACCCTTGCAATAACATGTATTTTTATTTTAATATAAATAGATAAAACGCTCAAGAGGGGTTTCATGGAAAGGGGTCTTGAGAGGTTTTGGTATTGATAATCAATGGTGTTTTGTGAAAAGTGGAAATACCCCCCCACCCCTTTCCAGCCTGGCAAATACTGGAAGGTGGGGCTGCTCTACGTGAAGGATAGTAGTGGAAAGCCTCCCGATGAAAAATCGGAATAAACTCCAGCGAGGCGCGAGTGCGGAGTTCCCGATGAAGCATCGGGATAAATTCCGCGGATAGCCCGGGCCCGCAGGGCACGCCCAACGCCCAACATGTAAAGCATGAATGGGGCTGGTTTTTCTTATCTTTGCTTGTCAAGTACCCAACCATGAACCTCATTATTTATGCCATTCCGGTTTTCTTTCTGCTTATTGGCGTTGAGTTGCTGATAACCAGGATGAAGAAGCTGAGTTACTACCGGTTTAACGATGCCGTAACCAATTTAAGCCTGGGCATAGGCTCAACGGTAACGGGTGTGTTTTTAAAAACCCTTACGGTGCTGGTTTATATTAAACTGTTTGAAATTTCGCCGCTGAACGGAAAAATACCGAATGCATGGTGGGTATATGTGCTGTTATTTTTTGGTGCCGATTTTTTTTATTACTGGTTTCACCGGTTAGCGCATGAAATAAGTATTATGTGGGGAAGCCATGCCGTGCACCATCAAAGCGAAGAGTATAACCTTACCGTGGCCTTGCGGCAGGCCTGGTATCAGGGCGCTTTCTCTTTTGTTTTTTATTTGCCGCTGGCGGTGCTGGGCTTTAACCCGGTTATGTTTTTTGTGGTGTCGCAGGTTATTACGCTGTATCAGTTTTGGATACATACCAAGCTGATAAATAAAATGCCTGCACCGTTTGAATATATTTTTAATACGCCAAGCCACCACCGGGTACACCACGGGGTTAACCCGCAGTATATTGATAAAAACCACGCAGGCACTTTAATTATATGGGACCGCATGTTTGGCACTTTTGAGCCTGAACAGGAGGAGGTGGTGTATGGCATTACCAAACAGGTAAAAAGCTGGAACCCCATTTGGACCAACTTTGAGTACTGGGTTGACCTTGGAAAAGATTTATTGAAAGTGCGCGGAGCAGGCCATGCCGTTTTAATGCTGGTAAAAATGCCGGGCTGGAAACCCGAGGAGTTAGGCGGTGTAAGCGAACCCAAGCCTGTAACGCCAGAGACGTTTCATAAATACGATACTGAAATTTCGCCGGGGTTAAATTATTATGTGCTGTTTCAGTTTATTATTATTCTGATAGCGTCTACTTCTTTTCTGGTTTTTCAGGGGAAGAGCCCTATTAATGATAGCCTTGCATTAAAGGTATCGCTGGCCGGGCTTATTGTGTTTTCGCTGATGAATATTGGTGGTATATTTGAGAAAAAGCGATGGGTGTTGTTTTTAGAGTATGCCCGTATTGTTATACTTGCCGTTGTAATTATAGTTCTGTTGAATAATGAAACACTCAGTAATGCACTTGGAATTTCAACCATTGTAATTTCACTTATTTCGCTGGTGTGGTTTAGTTTTTACCTGGATGAATTTAAATTGCAAGCCGCAAACAGCGAGTATAAAACCCAAACCGTATAGATTATGTTTAAGTCAATGCCTCCCCTTCAGGACCCCGTAGTATGGGCTATTCCTTTCTTTATCATTTTGATTTCGATAGAGCTTTTTATCAATTGGCGCGAACATTTAAACCTGTATGAATCGAAAGAGGCTATGTCGTCAATTGGCATGGGCTTAGGCTCACTGGTAATTGATATTTTAACCAAGGGGCTTGCCTATGGAACTTACACTTTGCTATACCAATACCGCTTGTTTGAAATAGGCTGGCACTGGTGGAGCTGGGTGCTGATAGTTTTTGCCGATGATTTTACTTTTTACTGGCACCACCGTTTCAGTCATGAGATAAGGATACTTTGGGCGGCGCATGTAAATCATCATTCATCGCAAACCTTAAACCTGGCCACTGCGTTGCGCCAAAGCTGGGGCGAACAGTTTTATAAATACATCTGGTGGCTGTGGATGCCGCTGGTGGGCTTTAACCCGCTGATGATGTTGATGATGATGAGTATTTCGCTTATTTATCAATACTGGGTGCATACCGAATTAATTAAAAGGCTGCCGGGCTGGTACGAGTTTATTTTTAATACTCCCTCTCACCACCGCGTTCACCATGCCTCCAACATCCGTTACCTGGACCAGAACCACGCCGGTATACTGGTTATATGGGACCGTATGTTTGGCACCTTTTCGCCTGAGCTGGATGAGGAAAAGCCCATCTATGGCATTACAAAAAACATTAACACCCATAACCTGTTTAAAATTGCGTCTCATGAATACATTGATGTGTGGAGAGATGTAAAAAGGGCACCAACTTTTTCAGATAAGCTGAAATATATCTTCTACTCACCGGGCTGGAGCCACGACGGGCCGGACTTGCGGGCTAAGACGCTGAGAAGAAATATGAAGGAGGGGAAATAGGAATTTATCTATTGCCAGCTAAATGCTATTTTGCAGGTAGCATTACCAGCACTTTATTTTTATGCCTGGCGAAGCCCGAACTGATTTTTTTAATACCTGCAAATGCAAAAAGTAATTCCATTTATCAAAGGTCATAAAAAGGCGTTTTGGGGTATTTACCTGGTATTAGGAATCTGGATATATGCTGAGCTGTATTTGGGCGAGTCGTTTTTTTATACTACAGTTTATACGTATTCGCTGACAGGGGTTATCTCTTATTTTATTGTTAAGCGGTTAAATGTTTCGGCCAACGTTAGCGTTGCCTGGTTTACATTGCTTATAGCCCTTTTTGCGGCCGAGTTTACCTTACGGTATATTATCAGGTACCCGATTAGTTACGGAGAGCAGAACGGGGATGTTTATATACTTACCGACCGGTATCAGCAATATGAGAACCTGTGGATACGATACGTAAAAGGCAGGCACGATGCCTATACGCTTGAACCGGATTCGGGTGAGGTAAAGGATAATGATGTGGGCGATTATCATTATAAAAATGACACCTTCAATGCGCTGGGTTTCAGGGGTAAATTACCGGTGGGCAACAAAAAAATTATACTGGTAATGGGCGATTCTTTTACCGAAGGATGCGGCGCACCGGCCGATAGCAGCATACCCGCACTTTTAAGGGCATACGTAACTGCACATGATACCGGTACTGATGTTATGAATTGCGGGGTATCGGGAAATGATATTTTTTTTGATTGGATGATGCTGCAAAAACTGGTGCGTAAATACCAGGTAAAGCAGGTTGATTTTATAGTCAATTCAACCGATATAAATGATGTGGGTGAAAGAGGGGGGAATGAACGGTTTATAAGCAATGGAATGTTGCGGTATAATGCGCACCCGTGGTGGGAACCTGTATTTGCGGTGAATTATGTTTTCAGGTTGGGTGTAATGAAGTTGCATGATTTTGATTATACGCTGCGTTCAGCCACCGAAAAGAAGCAGATAAATGCGCAGGCAATTGAAAAGATTACAGGACTGTTAAAGACTGATATTTTGCCCTGGGCAAGGGCTAAGAATATTGATGTAGTTGTAATTACCTTTCCGGTGGGGGTTGAATTGCACACCCCATTAACCAACTACAAAATGCTGGTAAGTAAACTTAAAAGCGTTGAAGGTTGCAGGGTAGTTGATTGTTTGCCAAAGCTGGCAGCACAACCCGACCCCAGGCAATTATACTGGGCGCATGATTTACATTATAACCACACCGGTTACCAGCTTATTTCGGGCGAAGTAATTGATAGCTGCTATAGTTACAATAACTAATTGCCCATGCAACTTCAGGTTTAAAAAAACGCCACCCATTAAAATAAAATACTTACATTGATGGTCAAATTTGTGAAATGTATGAGAAATATATACCTTATATTATTCTCCCTCGTTTGTCAGTTTTCATTTGGCCAAAGCAATGTTGGTATAGGCACCCCTAATCCTGATGCCAGTGCCATATTAGACCTTACTTCAACCAGCCAGGGTTTGCTGGTTCCGCGCATGAGTGGTGTTCAGCGCCTGGCCATAGCTACGCCTGCAACAGGCCTTGTGGTGTACGACATGGATAGCGCCTGCGATTTTTTCTATAACGGAACTGTTTGGAAAAACCTTTGCGTAAGCACCAGCGGCGGGCATTTGGACAGCGTTTATTATAATCCCAACGGAACTATAACCATAGTGGATGGCAGCGGTGGCATTAAAACTACCATTAATGCCGGCTGGCTTATAAGTGGTAACCAGGGCACCAATGCAGCCAGTAATTTTGTAGGCACCACCGATGCACAGGATGTTGTTATAAAATCAAACAATACTGAAGTAGCGCGTATGACCACCACTGGTGCCGTAGGTATTAACCAACCGGCGCCTAATGCCAATGCGATACTGGATATTCAGAGTACCAGCAAGGGGGTTTTGTTTCCCAGCCTTACCACCACGCAGCGCGATGCAATAACCGCACCGGCAGTGGGTTTAACCATTTACAATAACGTGCTTAATGTGCACCAGTTCTGGAACGGTACCTGCTGGGTTAACGTAGGGCAAACGGTTTGCTCGTTTGATTACGCTGTTGCCGAAAGCCATAACAGCGATTGTCTTTTAAGGACCAATTTTAACAGCGTGTCGGATACCCTTACGGTAACCCTGGTTTCAGGTACAGCAGCGCCGGTAATATTATCGGCATCGGGTGTGCCTGCAGGTGTGTTGGTTAATTTTTCAAACAATTATGTTACGCCTACCGGTGTATCAGTTGTTACTTTTACAGCTTTGCCCAGTGCAGCCACCGGTACGTTTACTATTACTTTGCTTGCTACCTCGGGGTCCAATATTCAAACTTTAACATACACGCTTACTGTTTACGATTACAACCTTACTGTTGCACCGCTTACAGCAACGGTTAACCAGCTGGGTTTTGCGCCTAATGTATTAACGGCAGCAACAACCGTAACCATAGGCAACCCGGGCTCGTGCGGGGCAACAACTTCAAGCGCTATTTTAACTGTGGCCGGTTTACCTACAGGTGTAACTGCGGCTTTTGGTAACTCTACGCTGATAATACCGGGCAATACTTCGCTTACGTTTACGTCATCATCGTGTGCCGTAACAGGTACATATGTGGTAACGGTTATTGCCACTTTGGGTGCGGTGCAAACCACTACCAACTACACCTTAATTGTAGCGCCTTCGGTAATGAATATTACGGCCTCGGCTAACAACGTTAACCTTTGGGCGCTGGCAGGTTCGCCCAGTTGCCCGGTACAGTTAACAGTTAATATCGGTAATGGGGTTACCATTGGCAGCGCGAGCACTACTTTACCTGCTTTGAATACCGGTAATTTTGCCGGTGGCTCGCTGATTACCATAGACAATGCGGGTATTATTGCCGGTGCCGGTGGTATGGGTGGCAGCGACTCGGGTTATGGCGGTGCCTTTACCAATTGCCCGAATGTTGACGGGCAAGCCGGAGGAGATGCTATTTCAATAGGGTCGGCAGGTATTACTATCAACAACACCGGTACTATTGGCGGTGGCGGTGGTGGCGGTGGTGCGGGTGGCGGATTAAGCGGTGGCAACCCTTGCTTTAGCGACAAAGCCGGAACCGGTGGCGGTGGTGGTGCGGGGACTGCAGTTGGCCCGGGAGGTACCAATGGGGGCGGTGGCGCATCGTGCGCGGCCGGTAATAACGGAACTGCCACTACGGGCGGTACCGGTGGCGCAACCGGTGGATGTGGTGTATCTTGCTTTTTAAGTTTTGGCACTACTTATTATCCCGGCACAGGTGGTAATGGCGGGGCCCTGGGTGCTGCCGGCTCGGCCGGTGGTAATGCGGTTGGGTTCTTCAGTATAGGTAGTACGGGCGTTTGTCCGCCGGGTAATGGGGGTGCAGCGGGTTGTGCTATACGCGGCAATACTTTCCCTTATTCGGTTACCGGTACTGCTGTTGTGGGGCCCACTTGTCCGTAAGCAAATACCAAATGCGAAGCGAAATTTACCACTAATGCACTAAGAGCACTAAGTTGCACGAAGGTTTAGAAGCTGGTTATTGAAAATGCTTTTTTAAAAGAATTTCTTTTGTATTCATCTTTGCGCTCTTAGCGTTGTTGCGGTAAAATTGAATTGGGGTTTAATTCAGAAAGTTTCTAAGCGTGCCTTAGTGGTAAATTTCTCACGGTATTTGCATTCTCATTAAAAATTACCATCTTCGTTGGGTCTTCAAATCATTTGAAAGGCAATTGACCGGGGTGTGTTAACGCTCCAACCTGTTAATTCGCACACCGGTCTTCAATTTGTCTTCGGTTTATTGCAACACCTTTTATTTTATCAAACGGATACCGTTATTTAATTAATTATACCTATGGATTATAATTCGAACAGAAACAAGTTAGTGCTTAAAGAGTATGGCCGCCACGTGCAAAAAATTGTGGAAGCCTGCGTGGAAATAAAAGACCGCGAGAAGAGAAACATTTTTGCCAAAGAGCTGATTGAGCTGATGGGCCAGTTAAACCCCCACCTGCGCAATGTGGAAGATTTCCGCCACAAGCTGTGGGACCATCTTTTTATTATGAGCGATTATAAACTGGATGTTGACTCGCCATACCCTATTAAAGACCGTGCAGAAATTGAAAAGAGGCCGGCGCGTTTGCACTATCCCCAATCGAGAATTAAATACAAGCACTACGGTAAAAATGTGGAGACACTGGTTGCCAAAGCCATTAAAACCGAAGACCCTGAAAAGCAGGCAGGTTTTACCCAGTGCATAGGTAACTTTATGAAACTTGTATACCAGAACTGGAGCAAGGAAAACGTAAACGACGAAACCATTAAAAACGACCTGCGCCTGTTATCGAAAGGGGCACTGGTTATTTCGGATGAACAGGATATTAACTCCCTTAGCCGTGCTAACCGCCAGAAGAGTGGCCCCGACAAAAGGGACAACAACGGCCCGCGCAAAAACAACAACAATAACAACAAATTCCGCCAGGGAGGTGGAGGCCAGGGGCAAGGCGGTGGTAATAACAATAACAAAAACCGCAATAAGCATTTTAAGAAAAGGCCGCCGATGGGGTAAAACAGAAGCAGGATATTAGAATCAAGAGCCAGGATTTCTGGCTCTTGTTGTTTTAGGGCTTCACTATACAGTCCACATTGCACTGTTTCTACCAAAGCATAACTTTCCTTCGCAATAAGAAATGCATTGTTGTATTTAGCGTTGTTAAAGTGTATTTATTTCAACAACCAACAACAACTCATGGCAAACTCGTTCGAAGTTACAGGCGGAAAAAAACTGAAAGGAGAAATTACACCGCAGGGTGCAAAAAATGAGGCGTTGCAGATTCTGTGTGCCGTGCTGCTTACACCGGAGAAAATAACCATCAGCAATATACCCGCCATACGCGATGTGCTGGCCCTGATAGATATTTTGCAGGACCTGGGGGTTAAGGTTGAAAAGCTTAGCGAAGACACTTATACCTTTAAGGCGGATGCTGTAAACCTCGATTATCTTAAATCAGACGTTTACAAAAAGAAGGGTGCTTCGTTGCGTGGTTCTATTATGATTATGGGCCCTTTGCTTACCCGTTTTAAAAAGGCCTATATGCCCAAACCCGGTGGCGATAAAATTGGCAGAAGAAGATTGGATACACACTTTCTGGGTTTCGAAAAGCTGGGTGCAAAATTCAATTATGATAGTCACGAAACATTTTACAGTGCTGAGGCCAGTAACCTGCAAGGCACTTATGTTTTGCTGGATGAGCCATCGGTAACCGGTACTGCCAATATTGTTATGACGGCTGTAATGGCCAAAGGTACCACTACTATTTACAACGCCGCCTGCGAACCTTACCTGCAGCAGTTAACGGCCATGCTTATACGCATGGGTGCCAAAATTACAGGCAGCGGCTCGAATTTGCTGGTGATTGAAGGTGTTGAATACCTGAAAGGAACGGAGCACCGGATGTTGCCGGATATGATTGAAATTGGCAGCTTTATAGGCCTTGCGGCCATGACCCAAAGTGAAATTACTATCAAGAATTGCCGGATTGATATGCTGGGTAATATCTTGCCTGTATTTGAAAAGCTGGGTATTGAAATGGAATACCGGGGCGATGATATTTATGTGCCGGCCCGGGAGCATTACACCATACAGAAATTTATAGATGGTTCGATACTGACCGTGGCGGACGGGCCCTGGCCTTTGTTTACGCCCGACTTGATTTCGATAGTTTTGGTGGTAGCTACGCAAGCCAAAGGCAGTGTACTGATACACCAGAAAATGTTTGAGAGCCGCCTGTTTTTTGTAGACAAGCTAATTGACATGGGGGCGCAGATAATTTTGTGCGACCCGCACCGGGCCACCGTAATTGGTTTGCACCGGGCATTTAAATTGCGGGGTATAACGATGAGCTCGCCCGACATTCGTGCCGGGGTGGCATTGCTGATAGCCGCTATGAGTGCTGAGGGCAAATCTATCATCAACAATATTGACCAGATTGACCGGGGTTACCAGCGAATTGATGAGCGGTTGAATGCTCTGGGAGCCGAAATAAAGAGGGTGTAAAAGCCCGGCCCCTTCCGTCCCCGAAGGGGAAACTAATGCAAAAGGCGGGGCTGCACTGAGCTGATAAAAGTTTTTCTATGAAGCAGTTGCTTGAAAAAATACGCGCATGCGAAACCTGTAAACAGTTTCTGCCGTTTGGGCCAAGGCCGATAGTACAGGCAAGTACCATTTCCAAAATAGTTATCATAGGCCAGGCCCCGGGGTTAAAAGTGCAGCAAAGCGGTGTACCGTGGGATGACCAAAGCGGGAATGAGCTAAGGCGTTGGTTTGGCGTAGATAAGGAGCAATTTTATAATGAGAAGATATTTGCCCTGGTGCCGATGGGTTTTTGTTACCCCGGCAAGGGTAAATCGGGCGACCTGCCTCCCCGGCCTGAGTGTGCCCCATTATGGCATCAGCTTTTATTGGACAAAATGCCGGGGGTGCAATTAATTATCCTTATAGGCCAGTATTCTCAGAAATACTACCTAGGCGAAAAGCTGAAAACCACTTTGACAGAGACAGTAAAATCTTACAAAGAGTATTTACCTCAATTCCTGCCCCTTGTTCACCCCTCGCCAAGAAATAAAATCTGGCAGAAGAAAAATCCGTGGTTTGAAACCCAGGTAATACCGACCCTTCAGGAGATGGTTAAGGACATGGTCAACTAAAGGTTCGGGTCTACATCTAACGCAATACGGAAATTTTTCAGCCAAATTACCTGACATAGCTCTGCCAAATTTTCAAATGTTGATGGTTATCAGCCCATAAGTCAGCCATTTTACTTTTGTTTTGGTCAATTTGGCGATATTTCTACTTAGGGCAGAGAATTTGAGATATTTGCCGCGCTAAAAATGCTCAATTATGGAAGAACAAAAAGGAAATGCCGAAAAAGACAACCTGAAGGACAGGGTTGAGGACATCAAAAATACAGTTTCGGAAAAAGCTGAGGAATTTGCCCAGCAGGCAAAAGGTAAGGCTGAAACCTTTGCCGGAAAAACCCTGGATGGGGTGGAGAAGCTGATAAACGATGTGTTTAAGAAGAATAAGCCTGAAGACGCTGAGTTTGAAGAGGAAGCCGTTGACCCTAAGGACATTGAAATAGTTGAGTTGAAAAAAGAAATGGACGAATTGCGTGATAAGTATGTGCGCATGTATGCGGATTTCGACAATTATAAAAAACGCACGGCTAAAGAAAAGCTGGAGACCATACAAACTGCCAGTAAAGAGATTATTAAAGAGTTGCTGCCTGTAGTGGATGATTTTGAACGTGCGTTAAAAGCCCTGGAGGGTGATAGTGAAGCAAAAAACGGCATGCAGCTGATATATAATAAGCTGGTGAGCAATCTTTCGGCTAAAGGATTAACCCCAATAGAAACTGTTGGTAAGGAGTTTAATGTTGACGAACATGAGGCAATTACCGAAATACCGGTTACAGACCCGAAACAGGCTGGTAAGGTAGTAGACCAGGTAGAAAAAGGTTATTACCTGAACGGAAAGCTGATACGCTTTGCCAAAGTAATAGTGGGCAAAAAGGCGGAGTAAGCAATTAATAAACTAAAAGCAAAATTCCTTTGACCTGCAGGCAGAGGTTAGACCACGGTGGCAAAAAGAGATTATTACGAAGTTCTGGAAGTTCAGAAAACTGCCTCAAAAGAGGAGATTAAGAAGGCGTACCGTAAAGTGGCGTTAAAGTATCACCCGGACCGTAATCAGGGCGATAAAGCTTCGGAAGAGAAATTTAAAGAAGCCGCAGAGGCCTATGAGGTTTTGGGTGATGAGGCGAAACGCCAATCGTACGATCAGTTCGGGCATGCGGGTGTAAACGGCGGGCAGGGAGGATTCCACAATGGAAATGTGGAGGACATTTTCCGCAACTTCGGCGATATTTTTGGTGGCGGCGGTGGCGGCGGTTTTGATCCGTTTGAGTCGTTTTTTGGCGGCGGTGGCGGAAGGCAAAGCCGGACCCGCGGAAAGCGCGGCAGCAACCTGCGGATTAAGATAAAACTTACCCTGGGTGAGGTTGCCAGCGGAGCGCATAAAAGCGTAAAGGTTAAAAAACATATTGAGTGCCCTACCTGCAACGGAAGTGGTGCTAAAGATGCAAGTTCGGTAAGCAAATGTACGGTTTGTGGGGGCCAGGGTGTAGTGCGCAAGGTAACCAATACCATTTTGGGCCAAATGCAAACCACCCAGACCTGTTATGCATGTAACGGCAGCGGACAGCAGATAACGAAGAAGTGTACCGGCTGTAATGGCCTTGGGGTGGTTTATGGCGAGGAAACACTGACTTTTGATGTACCCCCTGGCGTACAGGATGGCATGCAGCTTTCCATGAGTGGCAAAGGAAACGCCGGCGAGCATGGTGGATCCCCGGGAGACCTGATTATACAAATTGAAGTAGAACAAAACCCCGATTTGGAAATTGACGGGCAGAACGTGATTTACAATCTGCACATCAGTTTTATTGATGCGGTTTTAGGCACTACTGTGGAAGTACCCACTATTGATGGCAAGGCTAAATTTAAGGTGCCTGCCGGTACACAGGCAGGAAAAATATTCAGGCTAAACGGTAAGGGATTGCCAGCCGTAAACGCTTACGGAAAGGGGGACCAATTAATATTGATAAACGTTTATACTCCTACCGACCTTAACAGCGATGAAAGGAAATTGCTTGAAAAGCTGAGGGAATCGCCGAATTTTAAACCTAAACCGGGTGTGAAAACGGAGAAAGGTTTTTTTGACCGGGTAAAGGACCTTTTTGAATAATGCTGCTTATTTTATAAAAGAGGCTATTTTATCCAGAAGAACTTTATCACGCACAAAGAGTGCGTCAATACAGTCGTCAAATTCTTTTTTCCTTTCCGGGCGAATGAGATAATCATTTTCAAGTCTTGAAACGCCAAACGATTTAAATCCGAGTGACTCCATAAAGTTGATAATGTCCGGCCTTTCAACGGAATTTATTTCCACAAATACGGCAGGCTGAAATTCCCGGATGGTTTTCTCTGCGCCTTTGAGTACTTCAAAATCATGACCCTCCGCATCAATTTTAATAATAACTGGTTTGATATCAGGCCGGGCAGACAAATATTTATCCAGAGTCGTCAGCTCAACGTTCATCTCCCCGGCTAATCCTCCGTATTTATCTGCTAATGCAATGTTTTTGTTTAAACTACTTTGAAAGGAAGAACCTGAGACATAAAAAGTTGCTGTGCCTTCATGATCGGATAAGCAATAATTTTCAATAACGTAATTGCTGTAATTATTAGCGGAGTATTGCTTTTGTGTAAAAGCATTCAGGCTTTTATTGGGCTCAAACAGAACCATCCTCCTTTTTGCGGCCACTGCATGCATAGTCATTAAACCAAGATTAGCGCCAATATCAATATACGTGCCGTCAATTGGATAATAATCATTCAGCAAGCGCATTACTTTGGAGTCCCCTATATGATACCATTTATAGTTATATGCAAATTGCCATGATTTCCAGCTGTCGTCAATAAAAACATTGAAGGTTTTATTGTTCAGCAGTTTCACTTTCCACAGATAATTGACAGGCTGTTGTTTTACATTCCTTATAACGAAACTTCTAAAGCCAGAGCTACCGTATTCGAATAAGAAATTGAACATTGGCAGAGCCGGCCTGAAGGTCATCATCCAACCAATAAGTTTAACAATGGCACTTTTTATTCGTTGCTTCAGCATAAGTGAAATAATTAGTTTTAATATGATTACAGCGACCCCAAAAATATTAATATTTCTGTTTATCCCAACTTTCGAAAGGCGCAATAAAGTAATACAGATGAGCCTTATTACAGCTCAGGCAATTTTATCGGCAAACTTTATTATAAACGGGCGCTCATCTTTTTGTCCCAAAGCCAGGCAGTGCGAAGCATGGTATCCAAGTCGCGCTTTATTTGCCAGCCCAGTTTAGACACGGCTTTATTGTTATTGGCGTAAATGCTTACCACATCACCTGCGCGGCGCGGACTGAATTTCCAGTTTAGTTTTACCCCGCTTACTTTTTCGAAAGATTGTATGGCCTCTAAAACTGTTACACCGTTACCGGTGCCCAGGTTGAACACTTCGCACTTACTTTCGTTACGGCCCTCCATCAGGTACTGAAGCGCTTTGGTATGCGCGTTGGCAATATCCATTACGTGTATGTAATCGCGGATGCAGGTGCCATCGCGGGTATCGTAATCGGAGCCGAAGACTGCAAACTCCTTAAACTTGCCGAGAGCAGTACCGGTAATGCGGGGAACTACGGCCGTAATGACATCAGTAGTGTCTTCGCCCAGTTCGCCGCTTTCATGCGCGCCGGCAGGATTGAAATACCTTAGTAATACAAACCGGCTTTCGGATACTTTTGAAAAGTCTCGGATAATATCTTCACCAATTTGTTTGGTGCGTGCATATGGGCTCTCGGCGGTGGCTATAGGAGTTTGTTCCGTAACCGGTAGTTCAGTGGTGTTGCCGTATACCGAGCAGGATGATGAGAATACAAAATCCTTAACTCCAAACTCGGCGCTTAGTTCAAGCAGGTTAACCAGCGAGCCGAGGTTATTATTATAATAAAGCAAGGGTTTTTCAACCGACTCGGGTACCGATTTGAGTGCCGCAAAATGAATGATACCATCTATTTTACCCGCTTCTTTAAACAGTTGCCGCGTTGCCTCTTTATTGCAAAGGTCAATTTTATGATTTACAACCGGGTGCCCGCTGATTTTGCTGATACGGCTTGTGGTTTCGGGTTTAGATCGCAGGTTGCTGTCAACAATAATTACCTCGAAGTTATTTTCAAGCAAATCAACAACCGTGTGCGAACCAATGTAACCACAGCCACCGGTAACAAGTATTTTGGGTTTTGTGCCTGACATGAAAAGAGTTTATAGTTTTTTTCCGATGCGCGGTTTGCGACTCTACGATTTGCGAAAAATCAGAATTATCGCGCATCGCTTTGCGGCACACCGCCTATCCTAATAATAATACTGTCCGCTTTCAATAGTTCTCCTGATACCATCTTCTAGCTTGGTCATAGGCCGCCCTAACAGGCTCTTCATTTTTGAAACGTCAGGCTTTCTTCTCGACATGTCACCTTCTGCCAAAGGCGGCAGGTGCACTAATTTCGATTTTGAACCGGTGATGTCAATAATCATTTTAGCCAGTTCTATGATGGTAACTTCATGGTCGCTGCCGATGTTAACGGTATCATTTAAATGGAGATTGTTATACAGTGTGCTTGCGCAGGCGTCAATATTATCATTCCGGTAACAGAAAGTGCGGGTTTGCATGCCATCACCGTATATAGTAATGTTTTCGCCGAGTAAAGCCGATTTAATAAAACGGGTCATTACAAAGTCGCTGCTTTGTTTTGGGCCGTAGGTGTTAAAGAAACGGAAGATAGTATAGTCCAGATCGAACTCCTGTTTGTATGAGCGCAGGAATGCCTCGCCTACGTTTTTAACAACAGCATAGGGTAAACGCGAGTTAAGCGGAGTGGTCATTTCATTCTGAGGATGCTCAAACGGTTCGCCGTAAACTTCGGATGAAGAAGAGAAGAATATACGTTTAACACCGGTGTTTTTGCAGAGGTCGAGGATGTATTTAATGCCCTGGATATCGTGCAGCACTGACACAGGATTTTCGAGCGTGCGCTTTACGCCTACTACGGCGGCGTAGTGAAATACATAATCGAATTTATAGGAAGTAACAACCGCCGCAATGTCGCGGTACTCGTTGCT
>CAISWS010000308.1 GCA_903889265.1 uncultured Bacteroidota bacterium | reverse complement strand
GGATTGCCATCGTGCGAGGGGTCAATACAAATTACGTCATCTGCAAATAATTCCTGCTGCGCTTGGGTTATTTTGCCCAGGCGGCATAATTCTACAAGGCGGTTGCCCACTTCAATGGTGGTAAGTGCTTTTGCTTCGGTTGACATAGTTTTTGGTTTTTGAGGGGTGAGAAAATGAATTTGAATTGCCCGGTAAAGGTAGCATGTTTAACCCTATGTAATTGTTAAGCCAATGCATTATTTTAGTGAAAGGGTTGTAAAATAATTAACGGCAAAACTTTTGATTTGCACCCTTACATTTGTTATGAGTAACGATAAACTGCGGGTAGACAAGTACTTATGGGCCATACGCCTGTTTAAAACGCGTACCCAGGCGGCAGATGCCATTGCTGCAGGCAAGGTAAAAAGCAACGGCCTGGATATTAAAAGCAGCAAACCCGTTGGCATTGGCGACCGCTTTGAAATTAAAACCGAAGCCCGCAAATGGGTAATTGAAGTAACCGGCCTGCTACACCAGCGCGTGCAATACTCCGAAGCCATCAATTTTTATATTGACCTGACCCCCGAAGAGGATTTGATTAAGAAAGCCGACAGCGCCTTTATTGAATACACCGGCAAACGCCAAAGTAAACAGGGCAGGCCAACTAAAAAGAACAGAAGGGATATGGATGGGTTTGTGTAATGTTTAGCACTGTTGCACGTGCGTATTTAAAACGCCCGTATAGCCCTTACATTCCCCGCTGTAGCTTTGGGAATAGATGAGGGCACACCCGATGAAAAACTAAGCGCTGTGGCACTGGTATTGGCATTTTCGGTAGAGCTCCAGTAGGTGCCGCTGTTGTTGAAGTGGCCTACAACCTGTTGTTGCTGGTATAACAAAATCAGTTCGGTAACCGAGGGCAGAAACCAATCGCCATAGCCGCCGGTGGTGTCGTTGGCGGCCAGGTTGGCTGCGTATTTGCCGGTTCCCTGTTTTACTACAATGCGTTCTGTATTGGTAAATCCCCCTCCGGCGCCCTGCAACGATGCTTTCAGCAAAGTAGTATCTGCCAGCGCCCATTTAACGGTATCGGCGCCCATATCAGCGCTATCGGCAATCAGGCCGTGCTGGCCGTTATCGCTTACGTAAAATATAATGCCGCCTCCGTAGTTTTCGCCAATGTGATGTTGGGGGTAGCCGCCTTTCCCCGCGCTATCTGCATACAAAGCATAGGGCAAGCTGTTTTGTATTTCCGTACCCATATTTAAGTAGTTGCCTGTTTCATTTATATCAATTTCCACCTGCATGTATTTATGGCCGCTTGCCCAGTTTATAGAAGCAAAGTTGCCAGTGGTTGGGGTTCCCTTACCCGGTTTAAGAGAAACATGCCCTAATAGGTTAGTGGTTGATGTGAAAGTTTCCTGGTAAACCGGAGTTCCCGGATTAACAGATTGATAAATAGTGAGCCGAAAGCCAACCCGCATACCATTATTTAAGGGATGACCGGAAGCATCGTGAATTGTAGCCTGGTACGCCATAGCCTGCGGACATTGCGCATTGGCTGCCACTCCCAAGGCAGCGAAAACTGTAACCAGTAAAATGAATTTTATTTTCATACTCAAAAATTATATCGATGAAAATTTTTCGTTTTTAAAAAGCGCGGATGGCACGCACCACATTAGTTACCGTTTTATTGGAAGGGGTAAATACCCCACCGCTAAAAGATATTGCAGTGGCTTCCTGTGTGCTCAACTCGCCCGAGCTCCAGTAAGTGCCGCCGTTAAAACCACCAACCACTGCCTGTTGCTGATACAGCAAGGTTAACTCACTTACCGATGGCAAATACCAATCGCTGTAGCCACCACCCTGGTAATCGGCACAAAGCTGCGCGGCGTATTGGCCGGTACCCTGTTTTATAATAATGCGCTCTGTATTAGCCTTGCCGCCGCCAATGCCGTTGCGGGTAGCGTTGGTAAGGTTGTACGAGCCGTTGTTCCAGACAATACCGGTATCCAGGTCGGTTGTATCGGCAATAAGGCCGTGCTGGCCAAGGCTATCGGTCCAAAACACAATGCCGCCGCCGTATTGGTCGCCAATGTGGTGGGTGGGGTAGCTGTTTTTGCCCGCGCTATCGGCATAAAAAGCATAAGGGGCACTTACCATCTGGCTGACGCCCATATTCAGGTAACCGGTGTCGGACGGAAGCTTATATTCAATCATCAGATATTTGTTACCCGCTGCCCATTTAATAGCCGGGAAAGTACCTGATACAGGAACACCGCCGCCTATGTAAGTATAGAAAAGTCCAAACCCATTCACCCGGGCGGTATCGGTTTCTACATATTCCACCGTACCCGGATTGATGCCATCCTGAATAGTAAACCGGAGTTTGAGCGAAACGTTTGTTATTGGGTTTCCGTTGGCATCGCGAGCCACCCCTTCAAAATTTATCATTTGCGGAACCTGTGCATATAATGCATTGGCCAGCAAAAATATTAAGCAGGGTAGCAGGAGTAATTTTTGTTTCATGCCGGATATTTAGAAGTTAGTGTAACAGGACTTAATTACAGATTAGCAAGATATGAAATTTTGGGGGATGGGGGTGGATATAATAATTGTGTGCGTAAAGCTATTAAGCAGCCTCATTGCTAAAGCCAATTTTGTTTTTAGCTTCTTCCCCAACTTCAAAGTTGGGGTTATTATTAACCCCGCTATTTAGGGCGGGGCATTCATCTTCAGGGAATTTGGCTTTAGCCATGATGAACGTAAACACACGTAAGGCATTACGATTGTATTAGCACTATTCCACAATCACTTCGTAATTCACCCCGCGGGCTTTCAAATAACTAAACAGCCAGCCTCATCACCCTGCCTGTCGGCATCCCTCTTCTCCATTTTCAGAGCAAAATAGAGAAGAGGGACCAATTTAAAATATGCTGTTTATTTAATCCTTCTGTACTCCTTTGCACTTTTTGTGTCTTTGCGCCTTTGCGCGGTGTCCTGATTTTTATCGGGAGAAAAATGTATTTACTCTACTGCTACATCGTAATTCACCCCGCGCGCTTTCAAATATTCAAACATAAAGTGATAGCATTTCTCGCTGGTGCCAAGTGCTTCAGGGGCTATAATGCCTTTGGTGGTGTAGGTGCCGTTTAGCAAAAGGTTAGCCGCGGCGGTGGCGGTGTAGCCGGTGGTGCGGGCCATGCTGCTGGTTTTGGTGGCCTGGTTGTAGCGGTCGTATAAATTATAGGTGTAGCGCATTTTTCTGTCGCGCTCTGTGCCTTCCACTATTACGCGCATTACGGTAAAGTCTTCCTCACCTTCTTCGTATTTCCATTGAGGGAACAGGATTTTTCCGGCTAAGTCTACAGGCCTTATTTTGGCGCCTTTTACATCTATTACCTCATCGCTGAAAAAACCTGCTTCGCGCAGGGTTTTCATTAAATCTATGTGGCCCGGGTAGCGCAGGGTGCGCTCGGCCATATCAGGTATATCAAACTTTAACAGGGTGCGCAGGCCATCGGTATTAAAGGCTTCCAGGGTACCAATCTTATCAAAGTGCAGAAACTCAGGTTCAGATAAAGCTGGTTTTGTTACTATTTTACCCCCTTCAACCAAACGGGCAGGCCGGGTATATTCTTCTATTACATCCACCGGCGAGAACGGGGCTTTGTATTGCCAGGGCATATTACGCTCAACAGGTAACCCGCCTACCAGGCATAAAAAGCGTTCTACCTTCATACGTTGGTAATGGTAGCCCAAAATGATGTTATCCATACCCGGCGCTACCCCGCAATCAACTACGGCGGTTACTTTATGTTTACGCGCCAGTTTATCTAAAGCAAAAGCATCCTCGGGGAAGAACGATATGTCTACAATGTTCTTGCCACATTCAATTACCGTTTGCAGCATTTTAAAGCCCAGAAAACCCGGTACGGCACCTATTACAAGGTCAGCGCCCTTAACGGCTTGGGCAATCTGTTTGGGGCTGCTAAAGTCAACCTTGCGCGTTTTTACGCCATGGCTGGCTTGTATGGCCTCCAGGTTTTGCGCTGAAAGGTCGGTAGAGGTTACCTCAAAATGAGTGCTTAAATCGGCTGCAATGGCGCGGCCCACCATGCCTGCACCCAGTACTGTTATCTTCTTTTTCATGGGCCGAAAATGGAAATTTATTTTGGAACCGCCTCACCCCATTGCTCCCGCTAAAAAAACGGGATTAAATGCTGTCGGCATTTCCTCTATCAATTATCAGGGCAAAAAGTACAAGAAAAACCTCGTTGCTTGATTCTTCATTAAAACTACACAAGGCAACTAAGCCTTTAAAGTCTGATATCAAAGTTTGGTTCTCTTTCTCTATTTTGCTCTGAAAATGGAGCAGGAGATACCGAAGACAGAGGATGAGGCAACGGGGGCGCAAAAAGAAGGGTACCACTTTAATGGCAGAGAATATTATACGAAAGTGACCCCCGTACCCGTAATTTATAACCCTACCACCTAAGTAGAGAATACCTCTTTCAGGCGCAGGTAAAAAAAATGCCTTTAAAATCACCAATGAAAAGGGGATAAAATGCCCATGAAAACATGCAGCGCTATGTGGAAAAAAAATTGCCCCTCTGTAAACAGAAGGGCAATTTTTCAATTCAAACAGCAATTTTCATTGCTGCGCGAAGCAAATTACGATAAGTGTTTGTTGATGTGTTTAGCCATTTCAAACATGCTTACTGTCTTCTTTCCGCCGAACACTTTTGAAAGCGCTGCATCACCGTTGATGTTACGTTTTTCTTTAGCGTCCTGAAGTTTGTTTTTCTTAATGTATTCCCAAACTTTCTTAGTCACTTCAGTGCGTGGAAGTGGCTTTGCGCCTACGATTGCGGCTAATGTCTCGCTGATAGCCATTGGCTTCATGAACGCTGCATTAGGTTTTCTTTTAGCTTTGGCTTTAACTGGTTTTGCTGCCTTAGCTGCTTTCTTTGCAGGAGCTTTTTTTACTGCTGCTTTTTTTGCTGGTGCCTTTTTGGTTGCCATACAATTGGTTTTGGTTAGTGAATAATTATTCCAAATGTATGTATTTACCATACCCTGCAAAACAGGTTATGCACATACCTTGTGTTTAGCCCGTAGCGCCCTAGGGAACGCCCGGCATAAAAATCGGGGTTTTAAGGGCCTTAAAAACGGGTGCAAAAACGGATGTAGATTTTAAAAAACGGGGTGGTTTTGGGCATCGATGTGCTTGGCCTGAATTGTGATTTTGTTGATTTAAGTAAAGCCTTTGATTTAAAGTTCTTTACCCGGGTAGCAGTTTGCACTAAGACTGTGTTGCGATGAAATAGTTTTCTATATTCAACTATTGGCACAATACTATATTTAAAACGGGATGGATAATACCACATACCTGGAGTTTCAGAAATTCAGCGACCGCGAACAGGCGGAGGAGCTTACCGGCATACTCAGCAGAAACGGGATAGCCTCGGTGCTGGACGAGCTGCCGGGTTATGCCTACGTGCTTTCAAGCAACCCGGCAAAGGAGTTTCATGTAAAGCTGAAGGCGGAAGATTTTGAAAGGGCTAATGCCCTGCTGCTGGCACAATCGGCCAGGCAGATTGAATCGGTAGATAAGCGTTACTACCTGCACACCTTTACCGATTTTGAACTGGAAGAAATTGTTGCCAAACCTGATGAGTGGAATGATTTTGATTTTTTAGCCGCACAAAAAATACTTAAAGAAAGGGGCCGTGAAACAGGCCCCGCAAAACTGGCGCAATTACAAAAAGAAAGACTTGCATTTTTAGCCACACCTGAAACAGTGCCCGTACATTGGATAATACTGGGTTACGTTATTGGTTTACTGGGCGGCCCTATAGCCATCTTTTCTGGCTGGCATTTAATGACACACAAAAAGACGCTACCCAATGGTAAAAGGGTGCCCAGCTATAGTAACGCAACCCGTAAGCATGGTGTGTTTATGTTGGCTACAGGAATAGTTAGTTTAATTATCTGGCTGGTTATTGGGGTAATAAGGAATACGCCATACCGGCGCGGGTATTATCTGTAAAAATATTAAAGCCCGATGCAACAGTTTAAGGCCAAAATTCAGATTATAGGCGTAAACCCTTATGTGCTGCTACCCCCCGCAGTGCTTAAAGCCATATTTAAACAGGCAGGTAAGGATAAAGGCACTATACCCGTTAAAGGCACCTTAGATGGCCATGCCTATATCCAAACGCTGGTAAAATACAGCGGCAAATGGCGGCTTTATTTAAATACCCCCATGCGCAAAAAAGCTGGTAAGGATGTTGGCGATACCGTTGCTGTAACCATAGCATTTGACCCCGCCGACAGAACCATAGCTATGCACGGTGGATTGTTAAAAGCACTTGAAGCCAACCCCGCAGCAAAACATAATTTTGAAAAGCTGAGCCCCAGCCGGCAAAAGGAAATAGTGCGCTACATAGCTAATTTAAAAAGCGAAGCAGCTATCCTTAAAAATATTGTTCGAGCAGTTAATTTTCTGCTTGGCGATGGCCGCTTTGTGGGGCGCGATAAAGCATAGCAAACCCGAACAGCTGCGCAACGATAGCCGGTCAACACCCAATAAATGGACATCCGGGTTTGCTACAAATAATTTTACCAGGTGATTATCCTTTCCCCGGAATACGGAAAATTCTTTTGCGGCCCATACGGCTGGCCATTGCGGCTTTAGCCTTATTGTTTTCCTGGTGCATAGCTATTTCTTCGTTATGATGGAAATGCTGTTCTTCTTTAACCGCATCATGCTCAGGCGCAGGAACGTTTTTACCGTGGGCCGGAATAAAGTGTTGATCGGTGCCATGGGTTACTGGTGGAGTGGTTTCAGTTGATGTAACTACTTCGGCGGGTGTTTGGGTTTGATCAAAGGGTATTTGGGCCTGTACCGCATTAGTATTTTGAACTGTCTCAGCCGCAGGTTTTGCAGCCTGTGTTACAACTGGTTTTGGAGCTGCAACTTTTTGTGGCGCAACTTTTTTAGCAACTGACTTAACCGGCGCAGCCTTTTTTGGCGTAACTTTAATTGCCGGTTTTTTGGCAACTACTTTTTTAGCTGCAACTTTTTTTGGAGCCACCTTTTTAGGCGCTGCTTTTTTTGCCACCACTTTTTTAGCGGGTACCTTTTTGGCAGCTACTTTCTTTACTGCCTTTTTAGCAACTACTTTTTTTGCGGCCACTTTTTTCGTAGGTTTCTTTTTTGCTACAACTTTTTTAGGCGCTGCTTTTTTAGCAGCTACTTTTTTTACCGGTGCTTTTTTAGCTGCTACTTTTTTGGATGTGGCTTTTTTAGGTGCCGCTTTTTTAGCAGCTACTTTTTTGACTGCCTTTTTAGCCGGACTTTTAGCTTTTTTCGCTGCCGCTTTTTTTATCTGCTTGGCCATATTATTTTATTTTGTTTAATGTAAATTAGGATTTTTAACCGTAACAAACAAATGTTTTGCAGCGGCATGCCATGCCGGGGCAAAGCTGGTGCAAATGTGTTGGCAGCCCAAAGCACTGCTGTTTACGGGGAATAACTTGCCCGTTATGCGGTGCCTTCGCTGTCTTTGGTTGACCTCACCAGGCTCATACCTGACAGAAAGAACAGTAAGCCCAGCACCCCGTAAATAATCAGCGACCTTATATCAAGGTTATCTCCGCTGGTTTTAGCAAAAACCATGGCAGCGTAAATGAGCGCTCCAATGCCACCAAGGGTAAGTATGGCCCCAAATATTCGTTTAATATTCATAGCTGTTTTTTTGAGGTTAATAATAAAGGTAATTGCACCTTACTTTCGGCCTCCCTGCCAGATTAGAACGCCACCCAGCCCTATTACCAAAACGCCCAGCACCGGCGACCAGCTCAGATAGTTGGGCTTATCGCGGGTAATTTCAAGTTTGCCTATGTCCACTACTTTTTCGCGGGTGAAAAATTTTACGGAGGTAAAAATGGTTAGTCCCAATCCCAAAATCAACAGCACTATTCCGGCGGTTTTCATATTATATGGTTTAAATGAACCGGTGGAGTAAAAGACCGGGCTTGAATGAAATGATGAAGGCAATTAACGTGCCAGCGGCTTGCAGTAAGAGGCAAGTTGATTTGCTTGCACCTTATGCAGGTAGAAAAGGGAAAGCGTTGCCGCTGATGCCGTTTTTGTATAGCCTGTAGTGAATATAGGCAATTTAAACCCGGGAATAACTTTTGAAACAAATTTATAACCGGGTTCCGGTCATTAAACTGTGTTAATTATTACTATACGATATATAAACGTTTTCGCCTAAAACATTCTTGTATTTCAGGTAAGGCAAAAAATCCGTTTTAAAAATATCATCCCCCTTAACGGCTACTACGTAATAGCCATCTTCAATCAGTTTGTTGGCGTAGGCAATTTTTTCGCTTTTAAGCATCCAGGTATCAATAGGCACAAACTTGCTTGGTACATCATAATTACCCCGGTAATACAGGAAGAAATCCGAGCCGCCGTAAATCATAAAGTATACCTTTTTGCTGTTTTTGGTTACATCGCCTATAACCTGTAAATCAAGCGGGCTTGGGAAATTCTGGTTATATGGTTTAAAATGGCTGTCGACGTAGCTTTTATACGATTTGGTATTGACTGCAAACAGGTTTGAATCGGCCAGCATAACCACTAAAAATATAAAGGCAAATGGTGCCATGCCTGCCGCCTTTTGGTTCAGGTTTAATGGC
>CAISWS010000307.1 GCA_903889265.1 uncultured Bacteroidota bacterium | reverse complement strand
TGCCACCTGCCAGGATAAAAAGTGCAGTTAAGTTTTTCATGATGGTTTTATTTTAATGTAAGTCAATCATAACTCTCTTGAAAAACCAAAACGAATAACTGCCTTCCGTTATTGTGTAACAAATGGGTTGCCGGAAACTTTCAAATTGCCAAGTTTATAGGGCCAAACATTTTCCGCCATTTGTCGTAAAATTTAGGACAAATTACGTATCTTCGTCTTAAATTATACCAACAATGGCAAGGACAATAGCAATCAGCCACAAAACTATACCTCATAATACCGATGAAGATTCAAATATCTTGTTTTGGGATTTCGCGAAATTAAGCCAGGCTGTAAAGCATGGGGTTAAATATTCTTTTTTTACAAAACTAACTGAGCAAATTCCTTTTACGCTGTTCGATTGGTCGGCTATTTTGCATTTATCTGAGCGCACGATGCAGCGTTACAAAACCGAGAAAAAAACTTTCGACCCCATTTATTCAGATAAGATTTTACAGATTGCCATTTTATATAAAACCGGCCATGAGGTTTTTGGTGATAAAGTGAATTTTGATACATGGCTTGAAACCAAAAATGTAGCATTGGGTGGTATAAAGCCTAAAGAACTGCTGGACAATACTTTTGGTATTAGCCTGGTAAAAGACGAATTGAGCAGAATAGAAAATGGTGTGCTGGCATGATTGTTTACCGGCTCAGTAAATCAAAATACAGCAGGGACCTTTCGGGTTCAGGTGCCGAGAAAACCGGCGGGCGATGGAATAGCAGGGGGAAAGCGCTTATTTATACCAGCAGTTCAAGAGCACTTTGCGCACTTGAGATAGCGGTGCACACCCCGTTGGGGATTATACCCAGGGATTATGAATTAGTGAGTATTGAAATACCGGATAGTGCCATGTTTTTAGAAATTAAAACAACAGGCTTGCCGGCAGATTGGAAGTCATTTCCACACCCCGGTTCCACACAGGCTTTTGGAGACAATTTTATTGCATCAGGCAAGCAGCAGGTGCTTAAAGTGCCTTCGGCTGTTGTGCAGGGCGACTATAATTATTTAATAAACCCTCAAAACTCCGGCCATTCAAAAATCAGGATTATCAGTATTGAGCCTTTTGAATTTGATGAAAGGTTGTTTAATAAGTAATGTATAGCGGGTAAAGGAAGAAGTTATTTTTCCCGATAAAATTTATCTTTAGCCTCTGAAACTAATAATGCCCCAGACGTTTGATCAGAAAACTTTACAACCAGCTTTTTTCATCAGATAAAGAGATAGCTTCTTATATAAAGGGTATTACCGGCATTATGCCCGGCAACCTGAAGATTTACAAACAGGTTTTTAACCACCGTTCAAAATTTAACGAACCCAAAGAAAATAATGAGCGGCTTGAGCTTTTGGGCGATGCGATACTGGACTCGATTGTATGCGAGTTTTTGTACCGGAAATATCCGTACAAGGAAGAAGGTTTCATTACGGAATTGCGTAGTAAAATAGTGAACCGGAAATCGCTGAATGAAGTAGGGGAGAAGCTGGGCCTGGTAGAAAAGCTGAAGTTTAACCGTAAAGGGATGACCGACGTGAGCCGCGATTTGGGTGGCAATACTTTTGAGGCCCTGGTAGGGGCGGTGTACCTGGATGCCGGATTTGACAAAACAAAAAAGTTTATTCAAAAGCGTGTTTTGCAGGGGCTTATAGATGTAGATATATTGCAGGCTACCAACTCGGATTATAAAAGCCAGATATTCCATTATATCCAGAAAATGGGTAAAAGCATTGATTTTAAAGTGGTTGAAGAGAAGGCCAAAAACCGCAGAGCATACTTTGTTATTAACCTGGAGATTAATGGCAAGTTTATTGCCTCGGGTGAAGGCTATAGCAAAAAAGTAGCTGAGCAAAACGCAGCCATGAATGCCATTAAAATATTGGGGGTTGAGGCCAAGGTGGAGTAATAAAAAACAAGGCAGTGCCAGTTGTTTTTAAATAAAATTGGTAATATCGCAGTCCTGTTTTACAATGAGACGCTTAACCTCTGTCCTGCTTACGGCCCTTGTTTTATTGAACCTTTTTGGGTTCTATACCCTGTTTATTTTAAAGCAGGCTGATATAAAAGAAGAGATGGCGGAAAAAATAAGCCATTCTTTTTCGACAGAACATTGTGAAACCCTCAGTTTTGACAAAGAAGTGTTTGCCAAACTTCTTTTTAATGACAATGGCAAGGAATTTAGGTATAATGGCAGGTTGTACGATGTTGTGAACATAAAAAAATCGGGCGCACGCGTTTTGGTAGTTGTTGAATACGACGCCAAGGAAACCGCCCTGGTTGAAACTTTTGGTTCGCTGTTTAGCCAACAGCAGGATAAAGACCAAAGCTCTTCGCCGGTTAAAACCATGCTGAGCCATTTTCAGCAGGATTATGTTGTTCATTATTTAAGTTTCATTTCTATTAATAATTCTTCCCTTAACGGGTATTGCACTGTTAACCAGCGTTACCCTTTATCTTCCTTTGCGGCAGATGCACTTGCCCCGCCGCCGAAGTTTTTCCTTGTTTAATTAATATCCGATCCTCCCGGGTCTCCTGCCCAATTACTGTTTAACAGCGATTGCGGTTGCTAATGATTATTAATATTCTTCAAAACAAGGAAAATGAAAAATTTATATCTGTTTCTGTTTTTTTATTTGTCGGCCCTAACCACAGTTGTGGCGCAAAATGCATTGAGTGGTAAGGTAACCAGCCAGGACGGTGCCGCACTCGAAGGCGCTACGGTGTATGTTCCCGATTTGAAAATTGGTGCATTGGTGCATGCCGACGGGGATTACACTATTACCTATCTGCCTAAAGGTACTTTTTTAGTGCAGGTTAGTTTTATAGGATATGCCCAGCAAAACGTTTCAGTAAAAATTGATGGCGCGGCTACAAAGAATTTTACATTGTTGCCCTCCTCTATTGAGCATCCCGATGTAGTTATTACCGGCAATTCGCTTGCCACATCAATTACCCAATCTCCACAACAAACAAGTGAAGTAAGTAACCAGTATCTGGCTGAAAACTCCTCTACAAACGTTATCGATGCCATTGCTAAAGCACCGGGTGTTTCGGCAATGACCGATGGCCAAAGTATTTCCAAACCATTTATCCGCGGTTTGGGATGGAGCAGGGTGTTGACCGTTAACGATGGGGTAATTCAGGTAGACCAGGCCTGGTTTGATGAATTTGGTATTGAGGCCGATCCGGATGCTGTTGACAGGGCAGAGATACTAAAGGGGCCAGCCTCCCTGGTTTATGGTTCAGATGCAATAGGTGGAGTGGTAAACCTGATACCTGAAAGGCCAATGCCTGAAGGTGAGATTAAAGGCGAAATAATGAGCAACTATCAAACTAATAATGGGTTGATTAATAATATGTTTAAAATTGGTGGAACTAACAGTGGTATAAGCTGGGGTGCACGTGTAGACTATACTTTGGCTCACTCCTATCAAAATGCAGTGGATGGCTATGCATTAAATACTCAATTCAATAATTTTAATGCTGACGGAACATTGGGTATTCACCGTAAATGGGGTTATAGCCAGGTGCATGCCAGCTATTTTGAACTGCAAACTGGTATTTTGGATGGAACGAGAGATTCTTCAGGCAATCAGTTAAGGAATGTGGCTTACCCTGATTTAAATGGTGGTGCCGCTACTTACGAACTACCTACCAACCAGGAACAGAAATCATATACTCCGTTTGTTATCAATCAGCGTATACGCCACACCAAAGTGGTTTGGGACAATAACTTTGCTGTTGGCGAAGGCCGCATCGCTGCAATATTCTCTTTCCAGCGCAATCAGCGCCAGGAAACTAACGACCCTACTATGCCTAACACCCCCGATATTTACTATTATTCGCAGGCAGCTACTTACGATTTGAGATATGTTTCGCAAAACTGGAGCGGATTTGATTTTTCGGTAGGAACTAACGGCCTTTACCAGGCCTCAGAAAGTTTAGGCACTTTAATGCTGATACCTAATTATAATATATTTCAGATAGGCGGATTTGCTATCGGCAATTATAAATACAAAGGGCTTACTTTAAGCGGGGGTATAAGATACGACTACCGTAAGTTTACCGGTTTAGACCACTGGGTTGATACTACAACACAACAACCAACCAGCCCCAACGCAGTTAACGGTTATCACGAATTTCAGGGATTTACTTCCAACTTCAGCGGCCCATCGGGTAGCTTAGGTGCTACTTATAACTTTAAGCACAATGTTTATTTAAAGGGCGACTTTGCCACCGGTTTCCGTGCACCTAATGTCGCAGAGTGCGGTGCCAACGGAGTACATGACGGAACTGTTGTTTGGGAAATTGGTGACCCGAACCTGAAGCCTGAAATTAGCCTTCAGGGCGATGCTGCCGTTGGTATGGACTCTAAAGATGTAACTTTTGAGGTGGATGGGTTTGTAAACAGCATTCAGCATTTTATTTACCAGCATGGTTTACAAAGTGTTTATGGCGGCGACTCCATCAACAATACATTAAACGCGGTAGGGCTTGGTGCTGCGCCGGTTTATAAAGATACACAGGGAGTTGCATTGCTTTACGGTGCAGAAGTATCAGTGGATTTACATCCTTCAGCGGCTCAGTGGTTTGGGTTTAATACTACATTCAGTTACGTTTCAGGAGGCTTGCGGCACGTGGCCGATTCAATTAAAGTGTTGCCTTTTGTTCCACCGGGAAGAATTACTGCGGATATAAGAATTAATTTAAATAAAATAGGCAGGTCGAACCCTATGGGAAAAGTAATCAGAAATTCATATATCAAATTTGGGTTACTGGCCTGCTTTGAACAGAAACAAATATACCAGCAATATGCCATTTACAATGGCCTCGATGCGCTTTCCACACCACAGCAATATGCGGCAAGCATGTCGGCTACACCAGGGTACGTTTTATTTAACCTGGGCGCAGGTGGTGATATAGTTACACCAAAAGGCCGTACCGTTGTCAAAGTATTTTTTGTAGTAAACAACTTAGCCAACACCACATACATGGATTACATGAGCCGGTTTAAATATTACGCCGTGAACCTGGCAACTAACAGAGTGGGTGTATTTAATATGGGTAGAAACATCAGCATAAAGCTCGACATACCATTAGAATTTAAGAAAGGATAGACTTGGCCCTGATGTTGGTTTAAAAGCCGTTGGTGTGTTCATCAGCGGCTTTTTTGTTGCTTTTTGCCAAGAAGGAAAAATTAACCTAG
>CAISWS010000306.1 GCA_903889265.1 uncultured Bacteroidota bacterium | reverse complement strand
GATCTCATCCAAACACTCTTGCAAAGAGTATATAGCGTGTGCCTGGTTAGTGCGCCTCCGAATTTATTGGCATCGTATTGCGCATCAAAACTATCCGTAGCACTGGGATTAAATGCAACCTGGGTTTGATCCATCAGCCCGGTATTATTATTTATAGCGGTAATATTTAACTGGTTGGTGTTTTGCGCATAGAAAGTATGTGGTGTCAATACCCTGTCTGATGCATTTATAGTGTAACTGCCTCCGGTACCCGGGTGGGTAACATGCACCATAAAGGCCTGGAAGGGGGCTATAACATTATCTGGCTGATAGCTTCCGGCATAAGGCCCGTTAGCGTTCCATACCTGTATCTGGTTATCTATACCAACGTTTGTGCTGGTAATATCAAGCGTAGCCAGGTAAGGATTGGAAACAAGTTGCCATCCCGAACTGCACGGGCGCCCTTGTAAAGTAGTATTGCTCCAGTTGCTGTTAGTCAGGTTGCTTATGGTGTAACTGCTATTCAGGTTGGCTGCACCTGTCAGGGCAAAAGTTCCTGTACCCGCTTTTACTACCGAATAACCTGACCCGTTTTGGGCATTTCCGGTTGTCTCAACCTTCCATTCTGCCAAACCGCAACTGCTTCCATTCGACTCATGAAGGCTAAATACTGAGCCGTAAGTACTGTTATAGGCCAGTTGGGTTTCATCACAATTGTAGGCCGGTGTTACAAATCCCGGTGTACCGGAAACTCCGAATTGAGCAAGCGACGCGTTATTTACCGGCGAGCCCATAAAATGCTGGTTGTTGGTGCTTGATGCATCGTAATAACGTTCGGCGGTAATGTTCCCGGTTAATGTTCCGATATACCCTGCAGCAAAGTTATTGATTATGCCAACCTGGGTTACTGAAGTACTTTTAAACGTTAATGTTCCGTTGCTGGCATCGTAATTTCCCGTGGTAAGGTCAAGCGCAGTATAAACATCAACAGCCGAACCGGTAAGCATATTCACGCCCGCAGCATTGCTCACCATCAATTCCTGCAAAGACGTTTTGCCACTTATAGTTTGCTGGCTGGTACCGGTCAATATTACAACACCGGTGCCGCCAACAACCGCACTGCTCCCCGAACCACCTACCCAGTTTTTGCAAACGCTGATATTGGCGTTCAAAGTAAGTTGCGCACTGGCATCAATTTGCAAATTTCCGACAGACACTGCGGATGAAATAACAGGATTGTTGGCCGTACCTGGTATTATAACGTCAACTGCACAGGCGCTGTTAGGGCCTCCTGTCAGAGAGTTTGGGAACCAGTTACCAGGAGTAGCCCAATCGGAGCTGGTGGCACCTGTCCACGTATAAGAGGTTGGCAAATTAACCGTAACAGAAGTGCTTCCGGTTGTTGAGCAGCCATTGGCATCAGTTACGGTAACATCATAAACGCCCGACATAGCGGTGATGCCGTTATTAATAACCGGATCTGCAGATGTTGAAGTATATGAAGGCCCGCTCCAGTTATAAGACAAAACACCGGTGCCACCACTTGCGTTTGAAGAAAGATTAATATTCTGTCCATACGCATAAGGGCCAGTATTGCCTGCATTTGCAGTAACAGATGTAGCAGGTTCGGTAACATTTATTCCGGTTATTTCAGCACTGCAATTATTGGCATCCTTAACTGTAACGTTATATGCGCCCGCCGTTAAACCTGTACGGTTTTGGTTGTTATTGCCATCGTTCCAGGTATAAGTATAATTTGAAGCTCCTCCGTTTACATCAACATCAATAACTCCGGTGCTTTGCCCTTTGCAAGTTACTTCTGTTGTTGAAGCAACAGCGATGCTTAACGCAGCACCCGGTTCAGTAATATTAACTGCCTGGGTAGTTGAACATAAATTGGCGTCCTGAATGGTCAACGTATGGCTACCCGATGAAAGACCGTTGAACGTATTGGCTCCTGCGGTTGCAGTTCCAAAACTACCGGCATCAATTTTATATTTATAAGGGCCCGTACCGCCGGTGGCCTGTACAGTTATGCTACCGGTGCTGTTGCCAACGCATAATACGTTGGTTTGATTAACAATGCTGCTACTTAATGCTGCAGATGGTTGAGTAACAGTTACGCTATTAGAAGCAACACTTTTGCATCCTTTGGCGTCCTGAGCAATAACAGAATTTGACACCCCGGGGGTGACAGACATAAATGATGTTCCGATTTGATAGGTACCTCCGCTAAGTGAGTATTGAATTCCGCCAGCGGCACTGGTTGAAGGGGTGCTAACATCTATAGACCCGTTATAGCCGTAACAAAGTGCGTTTGTTGCTGTTATGCCAGGTGTTGAAGGCAAGGCATCAATAGTTATTACAGCGGTGGCCTGTGTAAATCCGCTGGTGCGCTGGCATCCGTTGGCATCGGTGATTGATACCAGTGTATAAGTATGACTGCCTGCGCTGGTTGGGTTGGTAAACACATTAAAGGCCGCAGCACCAGCGATATTGCCGGCAGTGCGGTTTGCCGTTCCATCGTTATAAACAATAGTAAACGGACCGGTGCCCGAAGTTGAAGTAAATGTAAGTTGTCCCTGAGCGCCTGTACAAACTTCGTTTCCTGAAAAACTGCCTTGCGGGTTTGCATTTACCGTTGCAGCAGTTGTGGATGTTAAAGCGCAGCCATATGAATTAGTTGCAGTAAATGTGTAGGTTCCGAAAGCTGCTATTGCAGCATTCGAAATGGATGCGTCAGGGGAACCTAACGTTACAATTACATTTGTGATAGCCAGGGCCGAACTGGAACCTGAACTTGCACGGTTCTGATACCATCGTATCCAAATGGAAGCCCCATTTGCCAAAGGCGTACCTAGTGTAAAGGAGCCGCTAATGTTAGCTTGATTGGCCGCAAGCGTTCCATCCAACTGACCAACGTTGGAAGCACTTGGCGCGGTAAAGGTTAAAGCCGACACGTTTGTAAAGTTGGTGCCTGGCAAACTTCCGCTTGTATTATTAGTGCTGTAGTCAACCAAAAGATACTCAGGGCTACCGGAAGTATTAGCATCGCGCCATTGCTCTCCCGTAT
>CAISWS010000305.1 GCA_903889265.1 uncultured Bacteroidota bacterium | reverse complement strand
GATAAACACCACCCAAATTTACATGCGGGACACCCAAAACCAAAATAACAATGTAGTACCAGCAAGGGTTTCAGCCGATTTTTTATGCGATTTTTGAAAAGTGCGGAAAACAGGAAAAGAAGTATTCAAATGCAAGGCAGTTAATAATCGTTTTAGTTCCCTTTTGCCTGCAACTGCTTTAAACCCGGTTGGGGTAACTTGAAAAAATTAAGGGTTAAACTTTACTGAAGACAACAAATAAAGTTTTAACATGACGGGAAAAATGGTTTTGTAAAAAATTAAAAAGGCAGGAGAAACGAAAAAAATCAAACTTTTATGCTATCGGATTACTGTAACCGAGCCAATTGTTTTTCTTTCCTTCTGAAACTTGTATGACATTCCTTTCCAACGTGTACCATCCAGGAATACAGCTTCAACTTTCCAAACATAAGCATCTTGCTGCACCTCTTTGCCCTGGTAGGTTCCATCCCATCCCTCGGCAGGTTGATGATCTTTAGTAAGGAGTTTTGATTCCCATAAAAGCTCTCCCCATTTATTAAATACCTGCGCATGATATTCTGCCAGTCCTTCGCCGGCCGGCATCCATACTTTTACAAGGCTGCTGCCCTCATTAAAATCAGGCGCTACCACGTTTGGAACGTACAATGATTTTTCTATGATGTAAATGCTGTGGTAAACGCTGTCAATACAACCGTACGGGGTTGTGGCAATCAGCAGCACGTTAAAATAGCTGGTTTGGCTGAAAGTGTGAACCGGATTTGTATCGGTAGAGGTAGTTCCGTCGCCGAAGTTCCAAAGGTACGAGGTGCTGTTTTGCGATTGATTGAAAAACTCCGTAGTGCCATTTTCCGGTTCAACGTTTTCGTTTATATAATAGGTAAAGGCTGCTGTTGGGTTTATATGTACCACAATAGTATCGTAAAGAGTAATACTAACATTGCAGTTTTGGTACGAATAAGCGGTTACCTGCACGCTGTAAGTGCCGGTGTCTCCATAATAGTGGCTGGCAAAATCCAGATTGGAAGTAAGCGTGTTGCCATCGCCAAAATTCCAAACAAGTTTGTTGAGATCGTTACCGGTTACCCCAAAATGCACATTTAAAGGCTGGCATCCCTGTGCGGGTGATATATTTATGGAATCAATAACCGGCATAGGATAAACTGTAAACGAATTTGAAACGGTATCAGCACAACCGTAATTATTTATTGCCGTTAAGCCGATTACAAAAGTACCGGCTGATGTATAGGTTGCCTGCGGATTTACATTGGTGGAATTTGCGCCGTTGCCGAACGACCAGAAATAAGCATTGGTACCTGCAGAGGTGTTGGTAAACGGTACATTTACCGGAAAGCCGCAGCTATAGGTATCGGGAAAAGTAAACGCGGCCACCGGAACCGGGTATACAGCAGCGATATGGGATACGGTATCGGCACAACCCAGGGAACTGCCAATAAGTATAACCGGATAATTTCCTGCTGAGCCATACGCGTGCAAAGGGTTTTGCTGGTACGAAATATTACCATCCCCGAAACTCCAGATAAAGTTAGCAGCCCCTGTTGAAGTATTTAAAAACTGTACCGGTTGAGCATTCAGGCAAGTATCGGCAAAGATGAAGCCGACATTCGGCCTGTCGAGAACAGTTATGGGTTTGCACAATGAATCAGCACAGCCAAAGCTGTTTGCCACCGATAAACAAACCTGATAAATACCAGCGGTATCATATGTGTTTACAGGATTGCTTGCATAGCTTGAGCTGCCATTTCCAAAATACCATTTCGTTTGGGCAATGGATCCTCCGCCCGATATGGTTGACAGGTTGGTGAAGGCTACCGGAATTTTGGTGCAAAGGCTATCGGCAAAAACAAAATTGGCTGCGGGAGAAGGGATAACCGTAATAACCTGATATACTGTATCGGCGGCGCATTGGTAACCGGCATTGGCAAAAAGGGCTACGGTGTATGTTCCGGCAGTAAAAGTATGGTTAAAGATGCTTTGAGCGGAGTCAACCTGGCCCGGCCCGGTGCAGCTTTTAGTAACAGAGTCAAAATTGAAGCACCAGGTAAGCAATCCCGCACCGGTGGAAAGATCATGAAAAGTGACCTGTAAAGGCTCACAACCGGTTGCGGGGCTATCGGTAAAAAATGCATTAACTACGCTTGGAAGCAAGGTTACAAAACCGGTAACGGAAGTGTCAAGACATTGTGAATGCGCTATAAGCTGCACGTGAAAAGTATCGGCACCGTTGTTAGTGCTATAAAATTGGTGGGGAGTAGTGGCCCACTCAGGAACTATGGAATTTGGGTGAAGCACCGTATTTGGGGTAAGGTCGCCCCATACAAACGTTAGTGAATCAGGCGGGCCATAATTGCGGGTAACCGGAACAAAGCTTACGGAAAGAGGGGGGCAGCCGGAAACCTGGGATTGTATAAGGCCTAATGAGGGAACGGGCATAACCGTGATGGTATAGAACGCGGGTGTACCAGTACAGACAAACCCGGTAGTAGTTATTTGTGCCGTGTAATGTATGGTTAACGGAACCGGCAAACTATCTGTGTTATTATTATAAAATGTTTGCGATGGAATAAATTCTGAACCTGTTGCAACTGCACCAACTATTCCAACGGGCACCGTGGCGCTCCAGGTAATTTCGGTAGCGGGCACGTTTGAGGTAAGGTTTACCAACTGGGTAGGCTGGCCGGAACAAACAGTTTGAGGCGCAGGTGTAAAAATAATTCCGGGTGCGGGTTCAATCCTGATAACGTATCGGGCAGCAGGCCCCTGGCAGCCCAGGGCAGAAGGGTTGATTATATAAACAATAGAATCGGGATAATTACCCGAGTTTGAAATAGTCTGTGCCGGAATATTGCCGGAACCCGAACCGGTGAAACCCGAAAGATTATTGCTTGCGGAGGCGGTCCAGCTAAAAGCTGTATTTGCGACCAGAGAAGTCAACGGCACCATGGCGGAAGTTGCACCGCTACAAATAGTTTGAGTGGGTGGAAGAATAACCTGAGGCTGAGGCAATACGCGGATTGTATCGGATACGTTTACACCACTGCAACCATTGTATAAGGGGCTTATATTGTAAATGACTAATCCGCTGGTAGCAGAATCATTTACCAGGGTTTGTTCAGGTATAATAGTACCAGACCCTGATAAATTAAGGCCGGTAATGCCATTGGGCGAAAAGGCCGTCCAGGAAAAAGTGGTACCGGTGGGATTACCGTTTAAGTTAATGGCACCTAAAGGTATGCCACTGCATATACTTTGATTAAAAGAATGGTTAAGGGTTGCAAAAGTGGTTACGCTAACATTTACGGTGGAAGCCGCAGCGGGACATACAGCGGGGATTTGAGCAATGGTTAAGGTTGCAACTGCAATACCATTGGTAATAGCCGGAATGAATAAAGTTGAAAGCGAATCTGGTGAAGCGAAGGTACCCGCAGGTGAAGTCCACAAATAGGAATTGGCACCACTTGCAGTAGCAGTAAGCCTTACCGTATCGCTTTGACAAGTGCTGACAGGGGGGCCGGCATTAACGTCAGGGGTAGGAAAGACGGAAACAGTAACCTGCGCAGTATCTTTGCAACCATTATCGTTTACAATCAGCGTATAGGTTTGATTTAAAACTCCGTTGCCGGGGTTGGTAAGAATTACTCCCGGGTTGGCCACCGTGCTATCCGTTAAACCGGTGGATGGCGACCAGTTATAATGATAACCGGTCTGCGCAGCCCCTCCTATCTGAGATGTGTAACCGTTACAAATAGTATCGTTCAACCCGGGATTGGCAACCGGTGTTGGACTGACCGTAACGATCATTTTACTATTAACTGCGGGACAGGGGCCAGGAGGCTGGTTAGTGGTGAGCGTAAGGACCGTTGTACCGAAGTTAATAGCAGGAGTGTATATAGAATTGACAGATGCCGGGTTAGAAAAAACACCCCCGTTAGATGAGGTCCAAAAGGCTGAACTTGCAGTACCGCCAAAAGCGCCGGCTAATTGTATGCTGAACCCTGCACAAACCGGTTGTGAGGGGCCTGCATTAACAGTGGCTGCTGGAAAGGTAGCGATACTTACGGTATCGGAAACGGAACATCCATAGCCATTTGAAGCGGTAAGAATATAATTGGAGGTATCCTGAACCAGGCCAGTATTACTTAATATCAATACGGGGTTAGAAAGCGTGTTTGAGTTAAGCCCTGTGGCCGGGGACCACAGATAGCTGATGCCAACCACAGGTGGTACGCCCAGCTGAACGGAATTGCCTGAGCAGAGTTGCTGATCGGGGCCCGCATTTACCACCGGCACCGGAAGTACCGTAACAACTAAAGTATCAGACTGGCCGGGACAGGGGCTGCCGGATGCAGCTGCACTTAGTGTAATTACTACAGAGCCGCTATCAATGGCTGGCGTATAAATGGTGGTATCAGCGTTGGTATTTGAAAACGTGCCACCATTAGCTGAAGACCAGGTAACAGAGGAAGTTCCTCCACCAGAGGTGCCTGTAAGCTTTACGCTGGTTCCTGCGCAAATTGTTTTAGACGGCCCTGCATTGACGACAGGATTAGGAAAAACCGTAACTTTAACTGAATCAGTTGAAAAACAGCCACCAGCATTGGATACTGTTAGTACATACGTTGAAGTTACCGCTGCACTGCTATTGTTAGATAATGTTACCTCCGGATTTGCCAGTGTATCGGAACTGAGGCCTGTAGGCGGATTCCAGATATAAATCCATCCATTAACCGGGTTGGCACCGATTTGGACACTGCTATCTGAACAGATAATTTTATCGGGCCCGGCATTGGCAACAGGCAAAGTATCAATTACAACTACATCTGTTACGGTTCTTGTACCGCACTCATTGCTTGCGGAAAACGTGACTTGGTGACCACCCGGTGAATTGATAGATATACTTCCCGGATTAAGGCTATCTGAAACTGAGGGGATACCTCCCTGAAAAGCCCAGCTATAGCCGCTGATTGTTCCACTACAGGCCAAAGCGTTACCCAATGGGAGCAGTGAATCTCCGGCGCATATGGCTCCGGGAATAGTTAAGGTAAGTTGTGGCTTGTCTTTAACTGTATCAATAAGTGCCACGGAAGAATAATTTCCGCAAACATTAGCGGCATTAAGCGATACAGAATAAATGCCCTGGTTGTAAAAGTGAATGGCCGGCGTATTATTGTTTCCGGTTATTTTATAATCAAGCACGGAATCGTTTATGCATGAACGCGACAATGGGGTAATGTCCCAATTGTAACTTATGGCATGGCATCCCTGCACTGGTGGGGTTGTATTAACAGCATTAGCAATAAATGGCGCGCAGCCTATGCCGGGTGTAAGCGTAAAGGAGGGCGAAGGCGGGGTGGTAATACAAATAGATTGGCTAATGGTATCGGGTCCGCATCCGTTGGCAGCAACCAATATAACATTATAGGTTCCGAGGCTATCAAAAATAATGTTCAGCGTGTTTGAACCAGCGGTCCATAAAGAGGGATCGAAGTTTGGCCCGGTGTAGCCATTGTTATTGCCCAATGACCCTCCAACCAATGCCCACCCTGTGTTAGGTTGAACATTCCACAATATTGATACCGAGGTGTTACACCCGGTGGGTGAGGCATATCCGCCGTTTATGGTTGCATTGGTTATAGTGGACGGCTGCCCCTGGCATACGGTATCGTTAACAACACCCGGTAGCGGGGGATAGGACACGTAGATAGGCAGTACGGATGCGGAGGTTACTCCGCAGGGATTACTGGCCACGATACTTGCAGAGTAAGAATTTGCATATGTATTAATTCCATTGGTGCTGGAAAATCCACATGAGGAAGTGGCAAATAAGTGAACAATGGAATCGGGTGGTGGTTGCCCGAATATCAATGGGGGGGTGCCATCATTAAAAGTAACTTTATAAATGGTGCCGGAGGGATTGGTTAAAAAATTATCGACATAGAACACTATGGGATTGAGGCCGCAGATACTGGTACTTCCCTGGATACCAAAACCTACGGAAGGGTTACTGCCTACAAATATTTTGTAATGCAAGGTGTCCGCACAACCATTTACTGTGCTTTGTACGATATAAGTCATATCGTATTTTCCTAGTGCGTAGCTGTGGTTTATTTGTGTCCAGGGCGTATCCGATGTCCAGGCAACGCCGGTATCGCCCCAAATAATTGTGCTGCTCACCCCGGTTGAAGGCGTATTTTTATTGACAAAACTAAAGCCAGCCGACTGCTGGCCGCTTAAAATGCATCGGGTAAAAGTAAAATCGCCGTTAAAGGTGGTTGAGTCAGTACCGGTTCCCGGCACCAGCGCACCATGCGGGATACCTTTTACTTTTAATGTATCGCTAAAAGAAGAGGTGCAACCGGCTGAGTTAGTGACTGTTAATTTGGTAACGTAAGATGCCGTGTCGGTTCCGTAGTAATAAAACGTATGAGTGGCAAATATGTCAGAATCCTTTTGGCCATCTCCAAAACTCCACTTGTAAGTTAAAGTTGAATCCGGGTTTGGAATAAAGCTTAAAGCAGTTTCAGCACATAAAACAGTTGTGTTATAGGTAAATGTTGGTACTGCCGGTGAAGGATTTACCGTAACTGTTACTGAATCAACCGCATTACATCCGTTTCCGGTAACAGAAACAACGTAGGTAGTTGTCCCTGATGGCAAAACAGTAACATTGCGGCTTCCGGAGGTATAACCAGCGGGTATAGAGGACCAGGCATAAGCGGTAGGATTTCCTCCCGTAGTGTCAGCCACAAATTTTACCTTGTGACCCGAGCAAATGGTAGTATCCATGCCAGCCTCAACGGTGCATTGGGCGTTCGCCTGAAAACTCCGGCACATGCAAATGCACAGCAATGCAAAGCTCAGGCTTCTGCACCATACCCTCAGTTTGTTAATTTTATGACCATACACCGGAAACTATTTATACAAGTTTAGCGAATTTAACTGATAAATAAGCCGGTCATATAGCAGTTGCAATAAGACCGGGGGCGGATTATATTCCTTTTATTTGAAGGGCTTTCAAATGAAAGAAAATGTGGAAGGCTTACTGCTCAATATAATTCTGCTCGGTAATTTTACGGTCGAGGTTGGTGGTGCCGCCGCCGTTGTCTTTTGCTTTTTTCCAGTAATCGAGGGCCTGGTCTTTTTGGCCGAGTTTGAACAGGATATCGCCGTAGTGTTCTAAGACAGTGCCGCTTTTATCGCCGCCCGCTTTTATGGCTTTTTCCTGCCACTCTTTGGCACCGGAAAAGTCGTTTAGCTGAAACAATATCCAGGCATAAGTATCGAGGAAAGAATTGTTGTCAGGTTCAAGCTTGTTGGAGTAGGCGCTCATTTCTTTAGCTTTTTCCAGATTAACCTTACGCTCGCTTAAATAGTAGCTGTAGTTGTTTAATACGTAGGCATTTTCGGGGTCTAACTTCAGGGCTTTTTCGTAGGCGCTGTCGCTGGCGTTGTTTTTATTCAGGTCGTGGTAAGCATCACCCATGTCGGCTAAAAACTGGGCGCGGAGTTTGTCTTTATCGGCGCTCATTTTTTCACCTTTGCTCAGGCTTTTTATCGCCTTTTCATAATCTTTCAGTTGCAATTCGGCACCGCCTTTAAATAGGTAGGCAAGAGGCTCGTTCGGGAATACTTCAATGGCATCGCTACAGGTTTTCTCTAAATTTGCCCAATCCCTTTTGCCGTTATAAATAAGCATTACCTGCTGCCAAACCTGAAAGATATCCTGCTTTAAAGACAGGGATTTAAGATACGCTTCAAGAGCTTTATCGTTCTGGTTATCGAGATAATAGAGGTCGCCTTTAATGGCCCAGGCTTTGGGTTGGTCGGGTTGGGTTTTGGTTAATATTTCGGCCAGGTCGAAGGCATCCTGTTTATGGTCTTTTTTTACATCCCAGAACTGCAGATATGGATACAGGATTTTGATTTTGGTATCGATATCTACTTTAGGGTTTTCAAAAATCTTTTTCAGGTCGGCCATGCTTTCCTGTGTGTTGCCACTTTGAAGTCCGAGCTCTGAAAGCGCTAAGAGTGCGCGGGCATTATCCGGTTCAATAGCCAATACCTTTTTGTATAAATCGGCCGCCTTATCTTTTACCTTGTTAGCGCGGTAAAGGTCGGCTTCCATTAACATGTACTCTGTTTCGCCGGGGAAGGCATCTACCAGTTTGTGAACCTCGGCAACAGCATCGTTAAACCGGTTTAGGCGCAGGTAAAGGTTCTTTTTTGTTTCAATAACATCCTGGTCGACACCAAAATTTTTCTGAAACTGATCGTACACTTTAATGGCACTTTCAAACTGGTTTGTTTTCTGATACAGGAAAGCCAGGTTGAGGTAATAATCAGGATTGCCGGGAAATTTATCTACCAGAGCCTTAAAGGTTTCAGTAGATTCCTTCACCTTTCCTTCGCTCATAAAAACGCTGGCCAGAGCTTCGAGATACCATTTGTTGGTATTATCCAAACTTACAGCAGCCAGGGCTTCGCTTTCGGCCTGCTGAGGCTTTTTGAGTGTCATTAAAACCTGGGTTAGCTGAAAGTGTGCATCGGCGTTGTTGGGATCAACAGCAATTACATCGCCGTAGTTTTTGAGGGCGCCATCCCAATCTTCAATAACCTTGGCTTTTTCGGCATCGAAAAACAGGCGGGTTACTTTGGCCTGGTCGGCTTTGCTTAGCTGAGTGGTGGCCTGGCCCTTTTTCTTATCAGGCTTGGCACTGGCAGTGGCTTTTTGGCCTGTTTTACACGAGGCCAGTATTATCAAACTAAAAAAAAGAATATTCTTAACGCTGCGCATGGACAAATTTTGAACGCCGGTTTTGCAATATGCAACACCCTGACGAAACGGTAACAGAGCTTATTATTGTATCAGCGCATTATAGTCGCCCACACTCAAATCCTCCAATCTACCCTCAAGTTTAACATTATTCCCTATCATGGAGTTTGCGATTAACTTATTTTTTAAATTGGATTTGGCCTGAATAATGCTGTTTTTGACCACAGAACTTTCAATAACCGTGCCTTTTCCTACAGATACGTAAGGGCCTACAACTGAGTTTTTAAGCACTACATCATCATCCATAAAACAGGGCGGTATTACCACCGAGTTCTCCATTACCACTTTAGGACTAATTAACGGTTCGTTTTTATTAAACTCCAAAACACGCTGGTTAGTATAAACAGTTGCGTCTTTATTTCCGCAATCGAGCCATTCAATTACTTCGCCTTTATAAAATTTGGTGCCCTGGTTTTTCATGCGCTCCATGGCATCGGTTAACCAGAACTCGCCTTTTTGCTTGATGTCGTTATCGAGCAAATACTGCATTTCCTTACGCAGATAAACCCCATCTTTAAAGTAATATATGCCAATAATGGCAAGGTCGGAAATAAAATCTTTCGGCTTTTCGACAAAATCGGTGATTACATTATCGGCACCCAGCTTAACCACGCCAAATGCTGACGGGTCGGCTACTTTTTGTACCCAGATAACGCCGTCCATTTTGGTGTCTATTTTAAACTCGCTTTTAAACAGGGTATCGGCAAAGGCTACTATCAGGTTGCCTTCTAAAAAATCCTCCGCGCACAAAATGGCGTGGGCGGTGCCCAGCGGCACATCCTGGTATTTGATGTGGCCTTTGCTGCCTGCACTTTTGGCAACATCCAGCAACATTTGGGGAATTACATCTCCAAAATCTTTGCGGATAATGAAAACGATGTCCTCCACTTTTTGGTCGGTTGATTTGATGAGGCCTTCTACCAGCCTTTGAACTATTGGCTTGCCGGCAACTGGTAACATGGGTTTAGGAACAGTTAAAGTGTGTGGGCGTAAGCGGCTTCCCCAGCCGGCCATTGGTATTATTATTCTCATTGTGTTTTATTTAAATTCTAAATACATTTTTACTGCTAAGAGGCAAAGAGCGCAAAGGTAAACGGCACCGCAAACCCTCTAACTCCCGAAACGGGAGGACCGACTCCCAATAATACAAATACGTCCGCTTCCATCTTCTGCGTAAAACGTTGGGCAGCCTTTGCCTCACCCCCCTGCCTGTTGGCATCCCTCTTCTCCATTTTCAGAGCAAAATAGAGAGGGGGGAACCATACTCTATATTTTGCCCGGGTTTCAACTCGCCCGTTATGATTCCGGGTATTTAATGTTTCCCGGTTGAGCCGAAGCCTCCGTGGCCGCGGTCGGTATCGTTTAATTCGTTTACTGAAATCCATTGGGCGCGTTCGTGTTGGGCAATTATCATTTGCGCAATGCGGTCGCCGTTTTTTATGCTGAAATCTTCGTTTGAGAGGTTGATGAGGGCCACTTTTATTTCGCCACGGTAATCACTGTCGATAGTAGCGGGCGAATTGGGCAGACTAATGCCGTGTTTAAATGCCAGGCCGCTGCGGGGGCGGAGCTGCGCTTCGTAACCCAGAGGCAACTCAATGAACAAGCCCGTGGGCACCAGTTTGCGTTCAAAGGGTTTTAAAATTACCTCTTCTAGTACAAAGGCGCGGATATCCATCCCTGCCGAGCCGACGGTTTCGTAAGCCGGTAAGGGGTTGTTTGATTGGTTGATAATGCGTATTTCCATAAAGCCGGACAAACCTAATTGAATTTATAGATTTTGGAAACACAATCCCTGTTCTAAATCTCCTTTGCCCTGGTACCCCCTTTAGGGGACGGAAGGGGTGGCTGCGGAGGCTTTCGCCAATAACATTAATTTCAGCCCCATATTACTGTCCCTATGCCCCAACCCCAAAAACTTTCAGAACTTATCAGTGATATTGATTCAACCATTAAAAACAGGTTTGGAGGGAAGACTTTTTGGATAAAGGCTGAGATAACCGATGTAAAGAAGCAACAGGATAAACGGTGGTGTTTTTTGAAGTTTATTGAGAAGGATGGCAACACCATAACCACTGAAATGAAAGGCGTGTTTTGGGCTAACAGCTATAATTACATTGAAGAGTTTGAGGAGGAGACGCAGCAAAAATTTGTGAGTGGGCTGGAGATTACCTGTAATGTACGGGTTAGGTTTCACAAACGCTTTGGAATGGACCTTGAGGTTTTGGAAATTGATTTTGCATATGCCATTGGCAAGCTGGAACGTGAACGCAAGCAAACGCTGGAAAGGCTGGTGAATGAAAACCCGCTTATCAGGTTGATAGATGGATATTACTCTACACCCAATAACAGGGCGGAGTTGCCGATGGTGTTTCAGCATATTGCTTTGATAACGGCACCTAACTCGGATGGACAGCGGGATTTTACGAATGTTATTGAGCAGAATAAATATGGTTATGCTTTTGCCGTAACCCCTTTTTTAACGCAGGTGCAGGGAGATAACGCGCCAATGCTTATTTTGGAGCAATTGAGATTAGTGGAAGCAAGTAAAGCAGATTTTGATGTGGTGGTGATTGTGCGGGGAGGGGGCAGCGATATTGATTTTAAATCGTTTAATGATTATGAGCTGGCGCGGCAGATAGCGCTGTTTGAAAAGCCGATACTAACCGGTATTGGGCACGACCGGAATACCAGCATTACTGACCTGATGGCCCGGCAACTTAAAACACCCACCGAAGTGGCAGGTTTTATACTGGACAACAATTATGGTTTTGAAAATAATTTGCTTCGTATAAAAGAGCGGATATTGCAACTGGCAGAAGATACTATTGATAATGCCAAAGATGAGCTGAAACATTACAAGCAGCGGGTAAAAAACTTAAATCCTACCACTATACTTAAAAAGGGATTTGCCATTGTTTATACCGGCGACAAAATTGTTACTGACCCCAAAAGCATAATTACCGGTACCGAAATTAAAATGCATTTGCAGCAGGATATAATTACCAGCACCGTAACCCAAAAAGAAAAAAATGAAAAAGAATATGACCTATAACGAAGCCTTTAATGCGCTTGAAATACTTGTTGAAGAAATTGAGACGGACGAAATACAACTGGATACGCTTGCCGAAAAAGTGAAGGAGGCGAATGAGCTGATTAGGTTTTGTGAAACGAAGTTGAGGAAGATTGATGGGGATATTAAGAAGATAACCGAAAGTAATAAATAAAGCCCGGTGGCCTGAATGAAATGATCTTGAATATATTTTAATGTCTTGTATTTGTCCGTTAAAAATAGATTGATATTTTAGCTTTAAAATATACAAAACATGAAAAAACTGAAGCTTATTCTGCCCGTTTTACTTCTTACATTGTTAGCATGCCATAAGGACACCAATACAAATAATACCCAAACCCAGGTTACGAACCATACCCCAAATGGCGGTGCTGCTGTTACAATTCCTTCAGGCGCGGCGGGTGCTTTTTATGCTATTAACACTATCAACTACAATAACAACGGTTCTGGTTACGATACAACGGACATAGGGCTGGGATACGCATGGTTTGGTAATTATACCACTACCCTAAATGCAGGGTCGGTATATGTTACGGGTGATAGCCTGTATACTAACAACCCGAATTTGGGAGGCCTGGTAAACTTTCCGTGGTACGAAACAGACATTACTAACCAGTTTACTTTTAACGGTAATGCAGTAACATGGAATGTTCAGGGAAACAGTGCAAACAGCATACCTGCAATTAATTATACTGATAATACGGTCTTTCCGGTGGTGAATGGTTTAACTTTATCTAACCCGGTAAGCATCAGTTCATCCGTTACGGTACACTTTACAGTAACAGGTGCCTATGATGCTATTTTTTATGCCTTGGCGGGCTCTAACACGCAGCAACAAACAAGCTTTACGGGGACTAACGGCGCTACTTCGGCTACCTTTACTCCGGCACAGCTTAGCGCGGTAACTGGTTCAGGAGGGCAACTGAGTATTACCGTTATGCCGGTTAAGCTTACGCCTTACACGGTTTCGGGTAAGACTTATTATTTTGTCAAGCAAGGCGCTTATTCGGTTAGTACGATAGTACAATAAGAATTGCTGATTTACATAAAAAAGGCCCGTGCATGTTTTATGCACCGGCCTTTTTTAATTGAATACACTATTGCGGCGCTACTTTACCCCGATATAGCAGCTGCCTTCCATCCAACACCCAAACCACGCCAAAATACACCATCATTAAAACCGTACTTAATACCCAGAAGTGGCCGAATTGCGCTAACAGATTGGTTTGAATCCAATCGCCGGCTAACCAGAGGGCGAAACCAAGGAAGATGTAGCCGAGGTCTTTTTTTACGTAGTAGTTTACCGGGAAATATTTTTGGCCCATAAAGTAGGAGGCTATCGCCATGCCGCCGTAGCATGCCAGGGTGGCCCATGCGGAAGCCATGTAACCGTATTTGGGGATGAACAGCACATTAAGGATTATGGTTACTGCTGCACCGCTAAAGGAAACCACAGCACCCAGCAGGGTATTATCGGTAAGTTTGTACCAGATGGAAAGGTTTACATAAATACCGAAGCAAAGATTGGCTGCCAATAGAATAGGCACCACTGGTAAGCCTACGCGGTATTTTACGCCGATGAAATACTGGAACCAGTTCATGTAAAGCATTACCAACAGGAATACGAATACGCAGAAGATGGTAAAGTAATTGGTTACATCGGCGTATAGTTTTTTTGAGTCGTCTTTATCGGCATGGGCGAAGAAGAACGGCTCGGCGGCGAAGCGGAAGGCTTGTATGAAAAGGGACATGAGCAGCGATAACTTGTAACACGCGCCGTAAATACCTAATTGTGCCAGGTTGTGGAGATTATCGTAGGGCAGCATGTATTTGAGTATCATCCGGTCCAGCATTTCGTTGATGATGCCGGCAAAACCGATGATGACCATAGGTAACGAATAGCGGAGCATGGTTTTGAATAACTCGCGGTCGAAACCGTAGAAGATGCTTTTTAACTGAGGGGTGAGCAGCAGCATTTTAACCCCGCTGGCTACCAGGTTGGCTATAAATACGTAGCCTACACCCAGGGTTGGGCTGTAAAGGCTTGCTAAAAACGAACCGGGGTTATGGAGGTAAGCATGGCGGCAGAAGATGAGAAAGAAAATATTGACCGACATATTGACGGCTATTTCAATAATCTTAATAGTGGCGAACCGGGCGGCTTTGTTTTCAGCACGCAGCTTTACAAAGGGGATGGCAGAGATGGAATCGAGCGCAAGCATCCAGGCAAACCAGTGAATGTAGTCTACGTGGTTGGAGTATTTAAGGACGTTGGCCAGCGGGGTGCCGATGATGTAAATGAGCAGCAGAAAGGTAAGCGAGGAGGGGACGATAAAATTGAGCACGGTTGAATAGACCTTTTCGGGGTCTTTGGCTTTTTGCTGAAAGCGGAAGAAGGCGGTGTCCATGCCGAACAATAGCAGCACCGCAAAAAAGCCGCTGTAGGCATAGAACTCGGAGTTAACGCCGAATTGGTCTAGCGCGAAAACGCGGGTATATAAATAGGTGAGTGAATAATTGAGGAACCTGCCGGCGATACTGGGTATGCCGTAGATAAGGGTTTGAGAGGCTAGTTTTTTAATGGGATTCAAGGTTCACAAACCTAAGGGAAATTTTTTGGGTGTTGTGGCGTGGGGTTGGTTAAGTGTTCACGTTGGGGGGTGAAGTGTCTGTTTTTGGGTTTTTGTTAAGGGTTGAGATTCGGTTTTTGGGTTACATTCCCGTTCTTTTTTCTTGATAAAAAAGAACCAAAAAATCAAGGCTGCGCAGCTATTTCCTAAAAAGCATTCTCTACGCAGGAAATAAACGAACTCGGCATTATCGGCGGCGCTTATAGCTTGCGGTCTGACTTTACATTGTTATAGTTTCCTTTGTCTTGCTTCAGACAGCGTTTCTTTCTTTTGGCTATGCATGAATGCTTTTCTTAACGGAAATTTCTGCGAGGCCGGATGAAAATGCAGCGGTACTCAAAGATTAGTGAAGTTAAATTTGGGTAAGGCATAGTTGAAAACGGACTGGGATGTGTATAGTGGCTTACTTTTATTTTTTGACTTTGTCCGGTTTTGGATGGGTGGTTCGTTTTAGGGGTGTAAAAGCATTATTAATCAATTAAAAATCTTCAAAATGGAAAAAAATTCAAACGCGTTGAACTGGTTTGAGATACCGGCAACTGATTATGCAAGAGCAAAGAAATTTTACGAAACGGCCTTTAACATGACCATGGCTGATATGGAAGAAAACATGGGCATGAAGATGGTTTATTTCCCGAACGACATGGGTAATGGCAAGGTATCGGGCGCTATTGTGCAAAGTGCACAGCATAAACCATCGGTGGATGGTGCAGTGCTTTACCTGAACGCTAACCCGAGCATACAGACTGTTATTGACGGTGTTACCAAGGCAGGTGGCAAGGTTGTTTTGCCGCGCACTGAAATAAGCCCCGAAATTGGCTGTATGGCTTTCTTTATTGACAGCGAAGGGAATAAGGTGGGATTGCATGCGCAGAAATAGGGGGTGAATACATTTTTTCGCACGGAGGCACGGAGTTAGCAGCCGAGGAATACATTTTTATGATAGGGAAGCCTTCTGCGCTGCGGGGGGCTTTTTTATTATTTATTTCTATACTTTTATAGTTCAATCAAAGGGCTATGAAGGGTAAATTGAAGATGTTTGCAATAAGCTTATTAGTGGGGATGGTTCTTTTTTATACAGTATCATGTAAAAAGCCCGATCCGCAAATTTTTGCTGGCACCTATATTGGAACGCTAACATATCTGAACCTGGACAGCGTCGGAAATGCTATAGTAGCGGATACCTTTAAAGCTACGGTTCTTTCTGGTGCTAAAGATATTTCCATTTCAAATGGCTGGATTACTGTTTCAGGAAAAGTAACCGGAAATAATGTAGAGTTGAGTCAATCTTCATCAAATGGTACCATTACTACCGGGTTTGCCAGTTTGAAAGGCGACACCTTAACCTTATCTGGCATCAAGCCAACCTATTTGGGTAACGAGACCTATACTTTTGTTGGAGTGAGGTAATTGTAAATTGAGCATTTACTGAAAACACAAAAAAAAGACAGGCTAATAGTTGCAATGTTTTCATACATAATATTACTACTTTTTGAAAATTAAATAGTACGAAAATTATGAGCGCATGTTCTCCAACTCCTTTTCATCCCACCCCAAAAACATTTTCCCATTACCAAAATCCCATACAGGGCGTTTGATGAGGGATGGATTTGCTATCATTAAGGCGATGGCTTTTGTTTTGTTGGTGATGCTGGCTTTTTGTTCGTCGGTGAGGGCGCGGTAGGTGGTGCCTTTGGTGTTGATGAGTTTATCGGTGGGGAAATGTTGGAGCCATAGTTGCAGCGTTGCTTTATCAATGCCCGATTCTTTGTAGTTGTGGAATTCGTACTTCAGTTTTTTGGAGTCGAGCCATTTGAAGGCTTTTTGCATGGTGTCGCAGTTTTTAATGCCGTATATCTTTATCATGTTTCAAATTAAATACAATTTTTACCGCAAAGACGCTAAGAGCTCAAAGGTTAATTGGGGGGGCTGGGTCCAGCTGCCAGAGTCCCACGGTGGTTTACACAGGGTTTACATTTTATAATTTTCTGCATGCGTATAACAGGCTATAAATCAGCATATTGTAAAGGAAATGGATAGATGGGGTTACACTGCAGTTTTGTAAATGGCTGATAATCAGGTTTATTTTTTGGGAAAAGTGTAAACCCCCTCTACAAAACCAATTCTTCCATTATATGTGATAAAGTATCGTTGCTAAGTAATATCTTCGCCCACCTTATGCAACAGAAGAACCCGGATACTGTCGGTTATCCAGAATTTGACCAGTTATCGCTGCCAGAGATAGAGAAGAATATTCTTAAATTCTGGGAGGAGAGCAATACGTTTGAAAAAAGCATCTCATCGCGGCCCGATGATAAGCGCTTTGTGTTTTACGAAGGCCCGCCATCTGCCAACGGCAAGCCTGGTATTCACCATGTGATGAGCAGGACCATTAAGGACTTGTTTTGCAGATTTAAAACCCTGCAGGGTTACCGGGTTGAGCGTAAAGCAGGCTGGGATACGCATGGCTTACCGGTGGAGCTGAATGTAGAGAAGCAGTTAGGAATTACCAAGGCAGATATAGGTACTAAAATCTCGATAGCGGAATACAACAGGCTTTGCAGGGAGGACGTAATGCGATTTACCGATGTATGGCGCGACCTGACCACCAAAATGGGTTACTGGGTTGATCTGGATAATCCTTATATCACTTACGAGAATAATTACATTGAAAGTTTGTGGGCAATATTGAAGAAGCTATACGACAGAGGATTTTTGTATGAGGGTTATACCATTCAGCCATACTCACCGGCTGCGGGCACTGGTTTAAGCTCGCACGAGTTGAACCAGCCGGGTTGTTATAAAGAGGTGCGCGATGTTTCGGCTGTAGCCATGTTTAAACTGGTGTATGATGAGAAGAGCAAATTTCTGTTTGATAGCGAAGCGGAAGATGTTCGTTTTTTAGCGTGGACTACTACACCGTGGACCTTGCCATCAAACACTGCCTTAGCAGTGGGTGGTAATATCCGTTACGTTAAAGCTAAGACGGTAAACTATTATACCAAAAAAGAAGTGAGCGTAATACTGGCGGCTGACCTGCTGGAGAAAACATTTGAGTGGAATAACCTGGAATTAAAAAGCAGTGAAGACCTAGGCCATGGTTCGGGTTTAGCAGGTTTAAGATACGAGCAGTTATTGCCTTATACTCAACCAACAGAAGGAGACGCATTTAAAGTGGTAGTTGGTGATTTTGTAACCACTACAGATGGAACCGGTATAGTACACATTGCACCTTCGTTTGGTGCGGATGACTTTAAAGTAGCCCGGCAAAATGGTATTGGTGCTTTAACCCTGGTAGATAAGCAGGGAAAGTTTGTAAGTGAAGTGAACGACCCGGTTTTTCCTTTGGGCGAGCGCTATATTAAAGAAGCCTACCTAACTGATGAGGAGAAATTTGCCGAATTACAGGTTCAAAAAGAAAAGCTGAAAGAGATTATACCGCACCTGGAGAAATACATGAGTGTGGATGATTTGATTGTGCTGAAGCTGAAACTGGAAAACAAGCTTTTTAAAACGGAGAAATACGAACACAACTACCCACATTGCTGGCGCACCGATAAACCGGTTATATATTATCCATTAGATAGTTGGTTTATAAAAACAACTGCGGTTAAAGACCGGTTGATTGAACTGAACAAAACCATTAACTGGAAACCAGCCCACACCGGTGAAGGCCGCTTTGGACAATGGTTAGAGAATCTGGTAGATTGGAATTTATCACGCAGCCGTTATTGGGGCACACCGTTGCCTATATGGAAAGCCTTTATTTACAGAAACCCGTTTCAAACCTATGATGAGGTTGGGTATTCTGATGAAGTTTTTGTAGGGAGTAATCAAGATTTACGGAAATGTATTACCAAGGGGAAGGTGGAAGTAAGTGGCCATATAATTGATACGCATAGACTAAGAGAAGCGATTTTAAATGATGAGTCAGAGATTATAATTGCAGTTCGAAAACATAATCATGATTTAGAGACAGGTTACGGAAAGGGGCCAGCAGCTAATCCTTCAAATGGAATTTCTACTATGTCTTTAGAAGAATATCTAGATTCTTTCGGTATAGATATACAAGCATTAAGGAAGGTGTGTGAAAACGGAAATTTCAAAGTGCGACATCTCGTTGATTTTAATATCAAATTTGAACATATTAGAGGGTACGCAACAGTAATTGATAAGGATTTGGATTTTCATAAACCGGCTATTGATGACGTTTGTTTTGTTAGTAATAACGGACATTTATATGCCAGAGTTGATGATTTAATAGATGTTTGGTTCGATAGCGGAGCTATGCCATACGCTCAATGGCATTGGCCATTTGAAAACCTCGAAGAGTTCCAAAGGAACTTCCCAGCTGATTTTATCGCAGAAGGAGTTGACCAAACGCGCGGATGGTTTTTTACGCTTCACGTTTTAGGTACCTTATTGTTTGATTCGGTTGCTTATAAAAATGTAGTCAGTAATGGGCTGCTGTTGGATAAGAACGGCAACAAAATGAGCAAGCGCTTAGGCAATATTGTTGACCCGTTTGAGGCTATACATAAATATTCGGCCGATGCTACGCGTTGGTATATGATGCGCAACAGCGACCCTTGGGATAATATGAAGTTTGACATGGCCGGGGTGCAGGATATTATACGCGCGCATTTTGGTACGCTGTATAACACCTACTCTTTCTTTGCGCTGTATGCAAACATTGATGGTTGGAGGATTAATGAAAATGATTTGATACCGTTTAATGAGAAGCCGGAACTTGACCGGTGGATTATTTCTAAGCTGCAATCGCTGATAAAAGATGTAACCGGTTTTTATGAGGATTATGAACCTACCAAGGCTGTCCGTGCTATAGAGGCTTTTGTAGATGAGCATTTAAGTAACTGGTACGTGCGTTTAAGCCGCAGACGTTTTTGGAAGGGCGAGATGAGTGCAGATAAAAGTTCGGCTTATGAGACTTTGCATGAATGTTTAACGGTAGTGGCGCAGCTGATGAGCCCGGTATCGCCATTCTTTACCGAGTGGCTGTACAAAAATCTGACGGATAATGTAAGGGGCGAGGCCATTAACAATAATTCGGGCCACCGGTGGGATTCGGTACATTTAACTATGCTTAGTACCGTTAATGAAAGCAAACTGGATAAAGAACTGGAAGAAAGAATGGAGCTTGCGCAGAAGGCTTGTTCCCTGGTACTTTCGTTGCGGAAGAAGGAGAAAATAAAGGTGCGTCAGCCGTTGCAGAAGATAATGATACCGGTGCTGAGTGACAACATGAAAGAGCAACTACAGAAGGTTGAGAGCTACATTTTGAGTGAGGTGAATGTAAAGGCTATTGAATACATCAGCGACACATCGGGTATTGTGAAGAAGAAGATAAAGCCAAACTTCCGCGAACTGGGTAAAAAGGTGGGAGGTAAAATGAAGAGCCTTCAAACCGCTATTGCTGCATTTACACAGGAGAATTTGCAGCAACTGGAGCGCGATAAAGTGTTTGCCCTTAACCTGGATGGAGAGGCGTTTAACCTTGAAATTGGTGATGTTGAAATACTGAGCGAAGATATACCGGGCTGGCTGGTAGCCAGTGAAGGCGCTATAACTGTGGCGCTGGATGTGAAAATTACTGATGAACTGCGTAATGAAGGCACGGCCCGCGAGTTTGTAAATAAAGTACAAAACATACGGAAAGACAAGGATTTTCAGGTGCTGGACCGGATACGTGTATCGGTAGTAAAAAACAAAACCTTTGAACTGGCGTTATCTCAGTTTAAGGATTACATCAGTAATGAAATACTGGCAAAGGATATCTTGCTGGTTGATTCGCTGACTGATTTTGAAGAGGTGGAATTGAATGAAGAGGTTTTGAAGGTGAAGGTGGAGTTGAATTAGAATGGCCCCCAAACCCCCGAAGGGGGCTTAAAGACAGATAATTGATTATGAAACAAGCGGTAAATTGTAACGGTAATTGAAGTTCTTGTTTATAAAAACTTAATATTAACAGTGGCGTATAGCACAAGAGGAGAATAGTAAATTAGTAGCCGGAACACCATTCATACAACAGAAAACGAACGCATACGACGCATGAAACCATATAAAGCTTTTTTAATTGTTCTTGCTGTTTTGATCGTTGATCAGGCGGTTAAATTGTGGGTAAAAACCCATATGATAATAGGCGAGGAGATTGTGCTAACCAACTGGTGGCGTCTGCATTTTACCGAAAACCCGGGCATGGCCTTTGGTATGGTATTACCGGGTGTTTGGGGTAAGTTGTTTCTGAGTGTTTTCCGGTTAGCAGCTGTTGGCGGGGGTATTTGGTACGTTTTGCACCTGCTTAAAACCAAGGCGCATTGGGGTTTTGTTACGGCCTGTTCCATGATACTGGCCGGAGCCATTGGCAATATGATAGACGGCGCTTTTTACGGTTTGATATTTTCCGATAGCTACGGTAAAGTGGCTACACTCTTTCCTCAGGGTGGCGGTTATGCTGGCTTCTTGCACGGGCAGGTGGTTGATATGTTGTGGTTCCCCATGTTTCATGGTTTTTTTCCTAACTGGGTTCCTTTTTGGGGTGGGGAGTATTTTGAGTTTTTCCGTCCGGTGTTTAATGTGGCGGATTCGGCTATTACTTCAGGGGTATTTATTATCCTGGTATTCCAGCAATACTTCTTTGTTGAGGAAACTACGAAAGAGGGAGTTGCACAACAGCAGCAAAATACGGAAGCATTGGGTGACGAGGAGAAGCTGAGTTTTCAGTAATAAACAGCCAACTCATCCCGCCCGCCGCGGCTGTTCCCTTCTCTTTGAAAAAAAGAGAAGGGAACAGCCAAGTAAAGTCTGGTTCCCCATAGGAGGAGCTTTGAAAGGGGTTTATTTCAGTTTCTGAAAAGCACCATTAACTTTTCATCATAATACTTGTCGCCTATTTTCAGGTAATTGGGGTGAATGCCAAATTCTTTAAATCCGGCCCGCTCGTAGGTTTTTATGGCGCTGATGTTATGGGTTATGGCACCTAATACTATCTGGTCCACTTCGGGTATTTTAAACGTTTCGGCAATGGTTGCCTGCAATAACTGGAGGCCTTGCTTTTTGCCCTGGTAAGCAGGGTGAATATACATTTGAATAATGAGCCCCCGGTGATGTACTTTCGGCCTTAAATCGCGGGTAAAACCACAAATGCCAAATAATTTCTCTCCATCAAAAGCACCCATTAAAAAGGTATCGGTGGTTTGTTGCTCAATACTTATTTCCATGTGCAATTTGGGTTTGGCAGCCTCTGATTCGTAATCGGAGCCAAAGCTTTCAGGGAAAAGTTTCAGGGCTTCAAGTCTTATTGCCCGGTATTGGGGGGCATCGGTCGGAAGTAGTTTGCGGTAGTTGATGGCCATCGGGGCAGATATTAGAATCAGGTGTTAAAGTGGTAGGCGGGGACGCCGGACCACGAGGTTCGTGGTGTTCTGTTAGGCTAATTTAAAATATCAGATTGAAAATCTTGTTTCCAAAAATATAAACGGCAATTACGGTGGCTACTATAGCTGCTACCAGTACCGCACCGGCGGCAAGGTCTTTGATGCGGCCGGCTTCTTTGTGGTATTCGGGCGAAACGTGGTCAACGATAGCTTCAATGGCAGAATTGACCATTTCCATAGATACTACAAATCCGATAGCCAGTGCAATAATGGCCCACTCAATGGCGGTTAGCCCGCAGTAGATACCTGAAACCGTAACCACTGCAATGGCTAAAAGATGGATACGCATGTTCTGCTCATCGCGCAGGGCAATCAGCATTCCTTTGATGGCGTAGCCAAAACTTTTAAATAGCTTAATCATAAAATTGATTGTATTGCCTGTTCCAAAAGTGATTCATCGGGTGCAAAATTCGCAAAACCCTTCAACTTATTAGCTTTTTTTATAGCCCTGGCCAAATTGAATCCTGATTGAGCCATGGTATAGGCAATTTCCTGGTGTATTAAACGGGCGGCCAAATGTGCCTGTTCGGTTTGCCCCGGGGTTGGAATAAAAACAGCCCTTTTACCCAATTGCGCCAGGTCCATAACGGTGCTGTAGCCCGAACGTGCAACAATAATTTCGCCCTGTTGAATGATTTGGTTCAGTTTTGCGCTATCCAGGTAATTGGCTTCTGTCAGGTTACCGGAGGTACTTATTTTCTCCAGGTCATCTATTCTGCCAGCCACCAGGAAGGCGGGTAGGTTCAAATCTATTAATTGAGCACGCAGCATATCTACTAGTATTTGCCGTTGCGGCTCAGGGCCGGAGGCTACTACTACCACTTTATATTTAATCTCACCGGGCAATTTTTTAAAACGGGAGAGGTTACCAATAAAACGGGTGTTGGGCGGCAGAGCAGCGGGTATCATTTCACCCAAGAGCCTACCATCCGGGGCAGGTATCCAGCAGGCATTAAACCGGGCCATTTGCCGCCGGTTAAAATAATTTACTGCCATTTCCATCCATTTAAATTTATCCGGCATCAGGATGTGGGGCTGATGGGTAATAAATACGGAAGTTGCGGTTGAAGAGTAACAGCCATACCGGTTATCAGATATCAGCACATCAATCTTTTCTTTTTTAACCAGTTGATTGATTTGAGTGTGTTCCTGATTTATGGTTTTGATAAAATGAGGCAGCTGACGGCCCATAGCCCAAATCATGGCGCTATCCGCAAATGAAGTAGAGTACTGGGGGGCATAGCCGGGCAAAGAATAATGTGTGAGAGTCGGAAACTCGTCTTTTAATAAGATTGCAGAGACACCGCTACCGGCAATAATTACCTCGGCGTTTCGTTTTAACAAGGCATTAATAATGGGAATGCAGCGGGTGGCGTGGCCGAGGCCCCAATCGAGCGGGGCAACTAAAATTCTGCGTCTGCGTTCCAATTAGAAGATTTATTTTTACCGGCAAAAGTTTAAAGAAGTATGCCAAAGCAAATTAAACATATTGGGCGTATAGTATTGATAGCCGTTACGGGCTTAATGCTTTTATTCGCCCTGCCCGGCTGCAAAGCTACCAAATGCGACTGCCCTAATTTTGGCGGGCATCATCTGAGTCATAACACCTAATGCATCTTTTACCGCCAAGACGCAAAGAGCGCAAAGTTGAATACAAAGGAAATTTTGGGGTTAAGAGATTATTTAGATATCAGGCACGTTTATACCCAATACACAAGTCATAAATTGTAACGCACAAAAAATATTTTGCATTTGCCCTTGACAAAAGGATTTTGACCCATTAAATTGATAATCAAACTTAATCACCTTGAAGCCACTGACACATTTACGCCCCGGGCAACGCGCATTTATTGTAGACATGAGAAACAGCCATTTGTGCGCAAAATTTTTCGAACTGGGTGTTTTTCCGGGTGACATGGTTGAAATAAAGGAGAATTCGTCGGATAATCAGAGTATTGTAGTTGCTATTAATAACCACACCTACAACATTGTTAAAGGCGCCGCCGAAACCATTATGACCAATGTGGTGAGTTTTGATATTTGTTTGAATTAAATGCGGCCCCTTCCGTCCCCGAAGGGGAAACTAAAGGCAAAATGCAATAGAGCACTGGATAATTGTAAACTCTTTCCTAAAAATAAAGCTGTGGTTTTGCCTTTTAGCTTTAGTTTCCCCTTCGGGGACGGAATAGGGGATAGATAACCATAGCTAATTAAAACTAACTAAAAATAACACAACTATATCATTATCAAATAAATAATGAAAAAATGATTGTGCTTTTATTTTATTCTCCATTACAAATTACCGT